>JBFEKH010000008.1:0-46916 GCA_041552775.1 Allopontixanthobacter sp. | reverse complement strand
CTGAGATCCACTATGAAACCCTGATCGCGGATCAAGAGGCGGAAAGCCGCCGACTGGTCCAGTTCATCGGTCTCGATTGGGAGGAGCAGTGCCTCCAGTTCCACCGCAACACTGCACCGGTCTCGACCGCCAGTTCGGTGCGGGTCCGCTCGCCGATCCACTCGAAATCGGTCGGGCAATGGGAGCGTTACGGCACTCGCGGCGAATTGGTTAACCGCAAGCTATGCGAATATGGCGTGATATGACCGGTTCAATTTTGGGAAGTGGTGCCCGAGGGTGGATTTGAACCACCGACACCACGATTTTCAATCGTGTGCTCTACCCCTGAGCTACTCGGGCGCTGCTTCAGCATTGGCCGCCAAAGGGCCGAAATGCTGTGGGAGAGGGGGCCTATGGCGAAGCCCAATGCGCTTGGCAAGGGCTAACCGTCACCTCCTCGCGGTGAAATTCAAGTCGTGCGAGAATTAGTCCTTGTCCTCCCACCCTTCGCGGGCGACTTCTTCGGGATTGGCAGGTCGGCCGGGTACGGAATAACCGTCACCGAACCACTGCGATAAATCGCGGTCCCGGCATCGGCTGGAGCAGAATGGATAGAATTCTTCCGCTCTGGCTTTCTTGCAAATGGGGCAGGTTTTCAATCTGGTCATAACGGCACGGATTGCGCGAAGCCGCCTTCCAACGCAAGGCCCGGTTCCAGTTTGATGCGAATTTCCCGGCCGGTCCGGCGAGCGAGCTGCGTCTGCCATGCGTCCGTCAGATGCGCGCTGATTGCCGGGTGACACGTGAGCAATAATGCGCCCGGCGTCAGATCTTCCTCAGCCCGCCTCAGTAGCATCCGCGCCGCTGCACCGGTCCGCGATTGCGAAAGCCGGTGGAGGAGAGAAGGCCGGGTGAGCCGCGCTACCAGCTGGACGAAACCAAATCCGTTCATACCCGTGCGCTCGTGCGGCCAGTCGGACAGTTGAGCATCCAGCGCATCGTCCACCATGCGCCGGTCGGCCTTGGCCTCCAGCGTTGGGAAATCGATACCGATGGAGCCCGCCAGGTCGAACCGCCGTATCGCGTTCGCCAAGGGCTGAACCGCTGTGAGCGACAATTCCCGGGCCGGGAGCGTGCCGTCGATATCGACCATTACCATCGCGGGGGTGGGAGAGAAATGCAGCGATCCGCCTGAAAAATCGATCATGCCCGACCATGCTTCCGACCAGATATCTTCCCAGTGTCCTGCCGG
Source organism: Allopontixanthobacter sp. (assembly GCA_041552775.1). Classification (GTDB taxonomy): domain Bacteria; phylum Pseudomonadota; class Alphaproteobacteria; order Sphingomonadales; family Sphingomonadaceae; genus Allopontixanthobacter. Next base: position 45,685 of record JBFEKH010000008.1, on the reverse strand, counting down.
GAACTGGCGAACGATCCTGACATCATGGCCTTCGCTTGCCAGCGTTTCTGCAAGAGTTGGAGCGGGGCGGGGCGCACGATCGGTGGGGCGGCATTGTGCCCGCTTCACGCGGGTTTTCTCGAACAAGGCGCTGCGAGTAACCTCAACCCGGATCGGTGCACCTTGCTGCGCGTCACGTGACAGGCGGTCCACCAGTGCTTCTTGTCCGCTGGCAAATCGCACAGTTCCGCGCGAGCTGCCTTTGGCGCGTGAAGTCAGCACGGCATCTTCAATCTGTCCGGCGGCCAGTGACCCCGGCCAGTCGATCCGCGCCGCGACCGCATGTTCCCCCTCAATCCGGATCGCACGATCTTCGCCGATCCCGGTTTCGACAAGCCATTCGGTGCCGGTCGGTTCAGGCAATTGGAAAACCTGCTGCTTTCAGCAAGGCACGTGTTTCAAACAGGGGTAGGCCGACCACACCGGAATGGCTGCCCTGGATCCAGCATATCAGACCCTCGGCTGCGCCCTGGATGGCATAACCGCCTGCTTTGCCTTCCCATTCGCCGCTTGCCAGATAGGCGCGAATTTCTTCGTCCGACAGGACTTTGAATTTGACAATGGTTTCCGACAATCGCTCGCGCGTCGTGCCATCCGGAGCGCGTAGGGCAATTGCCGACAGAACCCGGTGACGGCGACCCGAGAGCAACTCCAAGCACTTGCGGGCAGTCGTCGTGTCCTCGGCCTTGGGCAGGATACGGCGGCCCAGGGCAACAACCGTATCGCCGGCCAGAACATGTCCGCTACCCGATGCGGCAGCCTCCGCCTTTTCGCGCGCCATGCGCCGGGCGTAGTTGCGCGGTAATTCAGTCTTGTGAGCAGTTTCGTCGATATCGGCAGGAGCAATGATGTCAGGTGTAATGCCCAGCCGTGCGATCAATTCGCGCCGCCGAGGGCTCGCCGATGCCAGTATTAGAGAAGGCGCGGTCAATCCCGCAGCCCTTATTGCGGGCCTGGGCCGCCCCGACCGGGCATGAAGCGGTACGTAATCCGCGCCTTGGTGAGATCGTAGGGGGTCAGTTCGCACAGAACTTCGTCACCCACGAGCACGCGGATGCGGTTCTTGCGCATCTTCCCAGCGGTATGGCCGAGCACTTCATGACCATTTTCGAGCTCCACCCGGAACATCGCGTTTGGCAGCAATTCCACTACCTTGCCGCGCATTTCGAGGAGTTCTTCTTTCGCCATAAGTAATTATTTTCCGTCAATTAGGATATACATTGACGCGCCTTTAGCTGCGGGCGGGATAAAAGGGAAGCCTCGTGCGTATGCTCAGCAAGCCGTGGCTCCTGGGCGATGGCTTTGAATTCATCTTCCGCACATATTCGATGTGCAAACGCCTGCGACATATTGTTACTAAAAAGCGGATTGCCTTCCGCTGCCCATTAGAGGATTGGCCCCCGCATGATAGTGCGTCTGCTCATGAATTCCTGTGCCATCACCGCTTTGGTGGTTTCCATGCCGAGTCTTGCTCAGGATGGTGAAGAAGGAATGGCGTTCTCTGCGGATCCTCAGGAAGAGCCGGTCTATGAAGGGTCGATAATCGACGAAATCGTCGTCACGGCCGACCGTTTACGGGCGCAGGTCAATACAGCGCAGGCCCCGATCGTCGAGTTGGATGAGGCCGATATCTCTGCCTATGGTGCCAGTTCGATCGCTGATCTGGTGGAAGCGCTTGGCACGGTAACACAATCGTCGCGCGGCCGGGGCGGCGGCCAGCCAGTATTCCTCGTCAACGGCATCCGCGTGGGCAGTTTCCGCGAATTCCGGTCTTATCCGCCAGAATCCATCCGGAAGGTCGAAGTGCTTCCCGAGGAAGTGGCCCAGCGGTTCGGCTATCCGGCAGACCGCCGGGTGATCAACTTCATCCTGAAAGACAATTATACGGCGGTCACGGCTGAAGCCGAATACATGCAGCCCGATCGCGGCGGATTTTCGCGTAACGAGCAGGAAGTGACCCTGCTCAAAATCGCCAATGGTGCGCGGATCAACGTGAACTTGGAAGTCGAAGATCGGTCTCTGCTAACCGAAGCAGAGCGCGGGGTTGTTCAGACAGAATCGAGCATCTCGACTGTTCCCGGCGATCCCGGACAGGCCGATTACCGCAGCCTGATTTCCGATACATTCTCGTTCCAGGGGACAGGAAATTACGCGAAATCCTTCATCGAAAGCGGTTCGTCCCTCGGCATAAACGGCACCTATACGCGCAATGAAAGCCGCAGTCTTTCCGGGTTGAATTCTGTCTTGCTGATCGATCCAGCCGGTAACAGCGCGCTGCGGACGTTCGGTGCCGAAGATCCGTTGGAAACGCGTACTATATCCGACAGCGCCGCGACCTCGGTCAGCTACAACCGTCCGGTTGGCAGTTTCCAGATGACCGCGACCGCCGATGCGGGATTGACCAACAGCACTTCGGAAATCGATCTGAGGTCCGATACATCCGGCCTCATCGCCGATGCGGCCGCCGGGACGCTGGCCATCGATGGGCCATTGCCCGGCTTGGCCAGCGCCGGTTTCGCGACCAGCACGACCGATACCAAGAACGCCAGCACCAAGGCTACCCTGCGCGGACCGGCGCTGCTTGCGCCGGCGGGCGAGGTAAATGTCACCTTTGATCTCGGTTTCGATTGGGACGATATCCAGGGCAGCGACAGCCGGACGGATATCGTCACCGACCTGACCCGCGGCAATCTGAATAGCGGGATCAATTTGGCTGTTCCGATAACCAGCGCTAGGGAAGATTTCCTCGGTGCGCTGGGTGATATCAGCCTGAACCTGTCGGCTGGCTTGGACAAATTATCCGATTTCGGCACGCTCTATGACTGGAGCGCTGGTGTTACCTGGGCTCCGTTCGACCAGCTTGATCTTACCGCGACCTATACAAACCGTGAGAGTCCGCCATCGCTTAGTCAGCTGGGCAGCCCCGAAGTGGTGACTTTCAATGTCTCGACCTATGATTTCGTGCAGGGCGAAACCGTGCTGGCGACCATCACTTCAGGCGGGAACCCCTTTCTGATCGCAGAAACCCAGTCCGACTGGAATTTCTCGGCCAATTGGAAGGTGCCTTTCATCGAGAACACCAATCTACAGACGAGCTACACCCGAAACCGTTCGAGCGATGTTTCGAGTTCTTTCCCCACGCTGACAGCCGATGTGGAAGCAGCCTTTCCTGACCGCGTTACCCGCGATCTGGACGGAAGATTGCTGGCTGTGGACCGGCGGCCGGTGACCTATAGCAAGACTTTCCTCGATCGGCTGGCCTTCGGGCTTTCCATGCGGGGCACCTTCGGCAAGGCCAAGGTGCCCGAACGCCAGGAAGGCGAATCCGAAGGCGGCCGCGCAAGCGGTCCTGAAGGCCGCGGTGGCGGCGGTGGCGGGCGGCGCGGTGGTGGCGGAGGCGGAGCACCGGGAATGTCGGGTGATGATGGCCGCGGGCGTTTCTTTGTCAGCCTGAACCATACACTCGATTTACGAAACGAAGTCCTGATCGCGTCAGGGGTCCCGGTGCTTGACCTGATGGGCGGTGATGGTGGACTTTCCAACAACAATACCAATCTGGAAGCGGGGATGTTCCGGGGCGGCTTTGGCCTGCGAGTTTCGGGAACCTATCTCGGGCCCGCACGCATCGATGGCAATGATCTGGTAGGCACCAGCGACCTCAATTTCGGAGCGTTGGCCAAGCTCGACGTGAGGCTGTTCGCCGATCTGGGCGAAATACTGGACAAGAAGGAAGGTCCGCTGAAGGGACTGCGACTTTCGCTGCGCGCCGACAATGTGTTTGACGGTATTCGCAAGGTGACCGACGAGAACGGGATAGTCCCGACCAGCTATCAGCCAGCGCTAGTCGACCCGGTAGGCCGATATGTGGGGATCGAAATCCGCAAGATGCTGTGACATCTGATTTTGGCTGGTGGCTGCTGGCTGCCGGCTGATCAGTGAAGCTTGCTGCGGGGAAAGACTGCGCGGGCCAGTCCCTTGGCTTTGAATGGATGCCATGCGCCTTCCGGCTGGGATAGCCGGTCGGCGATGGCCAGCATCACCGAAGGGTTCACTCCCAGCCCGCAATGGCTGGCCAGGACTTCGATGTTCTCCGTTTGCTCTACCGGATGGGTCTTTGCTTGCACCGATCCGCGCCACGCCACGACGCCGTCTGTCTTGGTCAGGATCGAAGTTGTCGGCACCGGCGGCGCGATATTGAGGCCGGTAAACATGCCCTGCTGCACAGGTTCCGGTTCCTTGCCGTTCAGCCATTCGAACAGGCGGGCTGCATTGGTGTGGCCGCGATCATCCGAGATCGGACTGCCTAGCGAGATTACCAGTCGAACCTTGTCAGGCATCATCTTTGCCAGTTCACGGGCGAACACGCCGCCAAGGCTCCAGCCGACGATCGAAACCTTGCCGCCGGTGCGTTCATGCATCGCTTCGAGGCACAGCTTCATGGCATCCACACGGCCATTATCAACCCGGACATTGCGGCCGAGATTCCAGCCCTGGACGTCATAGCCCAGGCCAGACAGCAGCGAACGCATCGGACGTGTCGAGCTGTCCGAGGCCATGAAACCGGGCAGCACCAGCACGCCGTGGCCATCGCCCTTGGGCAGCAGGCTCATCGCTGGTCGTAATGCATAGAAACTAGCAAGTTCCACGAGCGCGCGGGACGGTTCGGCCAAGGCCAAAAGGCGGCTAGGTGGCCGCGCGGCGAGGATGGCATCCGGTGTACGGGTCTGCGTCATGGTTTTGCTTTCTTCGCTGTCGGCGCTTTTCTGGTAGCCGGAGTTTTCTTGGCAGCAGGCTTTTTCGCTGGCCCCGTTTTTGCCGGTGCTTTTGTGGTTTTCGCAGCCGGGCTGGTCGCCGTTTTGCGCTTCGCGGGCTTTCTTGTAGCTGTCTTTACCGGTTTGGTGGTGGTTTTTGCCTGAACCACTTTGCTTCCTGCTACAACTGCTGCGGCATCGCGCAGTTCCTCGAAGCTTTCCTGAATACATTCAGCATAGAATTCAGGGTCAGGCATGATCTCGCGGCAGGCAGTGAAGGCGATGGTCGCCTCCTCGCAATAGCTTTGCACCACATGGCCGAGGCCGAGGCCATCGTTGAGGCACAGCAGCCCCATGAGGCTTTGGAGCTGCGCACCGCACGAATATATCGGCACCGGCGGGCCGGGTACATTGGTCACTACAGTGGTGAAGGGCGGTCCGACGCGGTTGGCGAGGCCCAGCCTGGTGTACAATTGCGCGCCGAGCGCCATGAACAGGGCAGGGCTGACCTTGCTCATTTCGGTCATGTTGCGGGCGCCGATCGCGTCGGTCATTGCCTTGCTGTTGGTGGTTCGAGAATGGACAAAGGCCAGCCGCTCGACCGGGTCTTCGATATGGGTCCCAAGCGGGGCAATCATCGCAGCGACCTGATTGCCCATGTCACCTTTTTCGTCGCCGGAGCGTACGGAAATCGGGGCCATGGCCGTCAATGTCTTGTCCGGCAAATCATTCTTCGAAAGCAGATATTTGCGCATCGCGCCGCCGATGATCGCGAGGAATACGTCGTTGACCTTGCATCCGGGATCCAGCGCACGGATCGCCTTGATGTCGGCCAGTGGCACGCTGCGCCCTTCCACCACGCGGGCGGTGGAGATCACCTTGTTGAAACGCGTCCGCGGGGCGAGCATTTCGCCGCTGACCTTGAATTCTTTCGTTGCCAGTCCCTTGATCGCCTTGGCCAGCCCTGGTGCCGCCTTGGCCGCAACTTCCAGCTGCTTCATCGGATTGGTGACCGCATTGAAATAGCTTTTACCCAGCAATTCCGCGCCGGTCGGGATGCGTTCCGGCTTCCATGTGTCGGGTTCGGAAGGGGGCGGGGCATCAGAAGTCAGCGTGTGCAGCGCCTCCATCAGATCGACCCCGCTCATGCCGTCGATCGCGGAATGATGGACCTTCGTGACCATGGCATAGCATCCGGGATCGACGCCGGGGACATTCTCCAGCCCTTCGACCAACGTGAATTCCCATGGCGGACGCGTCAGGTCCAGCGGGCGGGCGAATATCCGCGCGGCCTGAATGCACAATTGGCGCCAGTCACCGGGTTTCGGCAAGGCGACGTGGCGCACGTGATATTCGAGGTCGAAATCGGGATCCTCGATCCAGTAGGGGTAATCGAGGTCGAATGGAACCTTCACCAGGCGCTGCCGCATGGTCTTGGACAATTGCATTCGGCTTTCGAAGAAGCTCAGTACATCCTTGAACCGGACAAATCCGCCGGGCGCGGTTTTAGGATTATAAATCAGCAGGCTACCGATGTGCATCGGCGAATTGCGCGTTTCCAGCGCAACAAACGACGCATCCATTCCCTGTAGCTGCCGCATCCCGTTCTCTCCCGCAGTGCCCCTTTTTTTCGAGGTCGTCACGGAAAGGTAACACAGTGGGGATTGGCGTCAACTCGGGCCTTCCATGGACCGCTCGCAGCGCCTATCTCCCCATCCATGGCTCGCACTCGTGAACCCTCTTTGGCCGGAACCCCGTCAAGTCCGGATGGCGCAGATCGTTTCAACGAGGATCGCGCGACCTATACGGTGCGTGGCAGCGGCCAGCCTGACCTTGAGGCAGGTGTTGCCGCCATTCGAGAGACCGTGCAGACGCTGAAGCCCAAGCCGGGCGTCTACCGGATGCTCGATGCGCGGGGCGATGTCCTGTATGTTGGCAAGGCGCGGGCGCTGAAGAACCGGGTCGCGAATTACATACAGGTCGCCAATCTTACCGGCCGCCTGCAACGCATGGTCAGCCAAACCCGGCGGATGGAGATCGTCACCACCAATAGCGAGGCGGAGGCGCTGCTGCTGGAAGCGCAGTTCATCAAGCGGTTTCGCCCTCCTTACAATGTGCTGCTGCGCGATGACAAAAGCTTCCCCTTCATCCTGCTGCGGATGGATCATGGCTATCCGCGGATCATGAAACATCGCGGCGCGCGGCGGGCAAAGGGCAATTATTATGGCCCCTTCGCCAGTGCCGGCAGCGTCAACACCACTATTAATGCGTTGCAGAAACTGTTCCTGCTAAGATCCTGTACTGACAGCTTTTTCAGCCGACGGGACCGGCCTTGTCTGTTGTATCAAATCAAGCGATGTTCCGCGCCCTGCGTGGGCCGGATCGACCAGGCGGATTATGACGGGCTGGTGCAGGAGGCGAAGGATTTCCTTGGCGGGAAAAGCTCTGCCGTGCAGTCCAAGATCGAAAGCCAGATGGCGGTGGCAGCGGAAAAGCTGGACTTCGAAACTGCCGCCGTGCTGCGTGACCGTTTACGGGCCGCAACGTTTATTCAAGGCAGTCAGGCGATCAATGCCAGCGGCGTGGGCGATGCTGATGTGTTTGCGCTGGCAGAAAAGGGCGGCCAGGTCGGAGTCCAGGCATTCTTCATTCGTGGCGGCCAGAATTGGGGCCACCGGGCGTTTTTTCCAGCGCATACCAAGGAAGTGGAGGCTGCGACTGTGCTCGCCAATGTTCTGGCGCAATTTTACGAGGAAGTCCCGCCGCCGCGTACCATTCTGGTTGACCGGGAACTTCCCGATCAGGCGGTGATCGAGGAAGCTTTCGCTGGGATTGCCGAACATAAGGTCGAGATTTCGATCCCCCAGCGTGGCGACCGGCGGCGGTTGATGGAACAGGCCCAGCGCAATGCGGTGGAAGCGTTGGAACGGCGGCTGGCCGAAAGCGGCACCAAGGCGAAAACCCTGCGCGAACTGGCGGAATTCCTCGAATTGCCGGAAGTGCCGCAGCGGGTCGAGATTTATGACAATAGCCACATCCAGGGTTCCAAAGCGGTCGGCGGAATGGTGGTGGCCGGGCCCGAAGGGTTCCTCAAGAACCAGTACCGCAAGTTCAATATCAAATCCGCGCAGGGAAATGACGATTTCGGCATGATGCGCGAGGTCATGAACCGCCGCTTTAGCCGAGTGCTGGAGGAGGACCCGGACCGCGATGCGGGCATGTGGCCTGATCTGGTGCTGATCGATGGCGGCAAGGGTCACATGAGTGCCGTGCGGGACACGCTGGAGGAACTGGGGATCGAGGATGTCCCACTGATCGCTATTGCAAAGGGACCGGACCACGGACGGGAGGGCCGCGAAGTGTTCCATTTCCCCGATGGCCGCGAGAAAACTTTGCCGACCAATTCCCCGGTCCTGTTCCAGTTGCAGCTGTGGCGGGACGAGGTCCACCGGTTTGCCATCGGTGCCCACCGCGCCAAGCGAAGCCGTGCGATCACCGCATCACCGCTGGACGAAATCCCCGGCATTGGTCCGTCGCGCAAACGCGCTCTGCTGCTGCATTTCGGGACAGCAGGCAAAGTTCGCGCGGCTTCGCTGGAAGACCTGCAACGCGCGCCTGGGGTCAGCGATGCAGTGGCGCAAACAATCTACGACTATTACCACGCAAACGGTTAAGGCGGAGCGCAGCTTTGTCTGATTCCGCCGGTATTCGCCTGGGCTAGTCAGCCCTTCTTGCGCCGCCGGATGACACCTTCCTGCGCCACACTGGCGACCAGAACCCCATCGCGAGTGAAGATGCTGCCCCAGTTAAAGCCGCGTCCACCGCCGCTCCACGGGCTGTCCGTGACGTATAGCAGCCATTCGTCTGCCCGCGCTGGCCGGTGGAACCAGATCGTGTGATCCAGACTGGCACCGTTCAGTTCCCCGCGCATCCAGCTGAGCCCATGGGGCAGGGCGGCAGTGCCCAGCAGGGTGTAGTCGCTCGCATAGGCAATCACTGCGCGGTGCATTGCCGGATCATCCGGCAGCGCTGCCGCAGTGCGGAACCAACTGTGCGCGCGGGGCTCCTTCGGTTCGCTGTTCATCCAGTGGAGCCGGTCTATCGTGCGCATTTCGATCGCGCGCGGACGCAGCATCATGTCGCGCTGGGCGTCGGAAATATCGGGCAGGCCAGCCACGAATTCCTCGCGTAATTTCATGTCGGGCTTCAATTCTTCGGGCGGCAGGACGCCGGGCATTCTGCATTCCTGATGTTCCAGCCCGTCTTCCGGTTTCTGGAAGCTGGCGGTCAGGTTCAGGATCGGCTTGCTGGTGCCGTCTTCCGTCTGGCTGGCTACGACCCTGCGGTTGGCGAAGCTGCGTCCGTCGAAATCGCGGGCAATCGTGTAATCGATCGGCGGGCCTTCCTTGCCGCCGCGCAGGAAATAGGCGTGCAGCGAATGCGCCACCATACCCTCGGGCGCGGTCAGTTGGGCTGCTTGAAGTCCTTGCGCGATAACCTGTCCGCCAAATACCCGGCCCATCCCGCCGTCCTGCGGTCGGCCTATGAATTGATCGGGACCATCCGTTTCGACAGTCAGCAATTTGACTAGGTTGGCGACGAGATTTTCGGAGGTTGGGACATCGTTCATGGACCGCGCTTTGCGCACCGGCGAACGGTTCGTCAATGCAACGGTTATTTTACGGCTGAAAGTTTTCGCAACACCCGAAACGCCAGCGACTTGCCGTAATTACTGGCGGGCCAGCGCCTGGGAGCGCTGGGCGCGATGCCGTATTTGCGCAGCACGCGGTTGAAACCGCGCGCCTCTGCCTCGGCAAAGCTCCAGTCGCTGCGCCAGGTAATCGACAGAGAGATTGAACTGAAAGGGCCATTGCGTACGAAATGCGGTGCCATCACCGGGACATATACCGCATCGCCCGGCGATAGCGCGAAGTCCTGCCCCCCGGCAGCCAGATCATCGTGCCAGGTCAGCTCGCGCGCGCCGCCCGCGTGATAGCTTTCATGTACCTGATCGGGCGCGAAATTGCTGTCTCCAGCGGGGAACTGGGTCATCGCTTTACTGCCGGTCAATTGCAGCAGGATGTTGTGTTCCGGGTCGAAATGATAGGGTGTGACGGCATTTGGCGAGGATATGAACACGAAGCCCTGGGGACGCAGCATGGACCCGGTCTTCGCTTCGATTTCGCTGCGAAGTTCCGCTAGCAATGACAGCAGCAGCGCCTCGTAAACTGGTACCTGTTCGATGTTCTTCAGTACCGCCCAGCTGTTGCTGGTGGCGATGTGGCGGATCGTGTCTTCGATCGACAGGCCGGTACCGCCGGGTTTGCCGTCCACTCCGATGGGGAGGTCACCGCGGTTATATTCGATGGAACTTCCCGGCAGGTCACCCGCAAGCGCAGCCAAGGCGTCAAGCGCCAACAGGAGATGATCGGCAAGTTCGTGGCGCAGCAAATGCGGCGCCTCGGGATAGGCGGCGGCAAATTGCAGTCGTGCAGCAATGCCGAAAATTTCACTGCTTTGCTGGTCCGACATAGTCATAGCCCCTGCGCCTTGCCGCCATTTTCGGCACGCAGGACTTGACGGCACAGTGATTGGCGCAGCTTGCCGCCAATGCCAATGCTGGCGCGCAGGATGGTGCGCTTCTCGCGCCAGATACGCTCGATCATCGGGTGATCGGCAGCGGCGCAGCTATCGCTCCAGTTGGTGTCAGCGCGGTCCAGCACGGCAAGGTTTTCGCGCTGAAGCAACACGCCGGGAGAAAACCGCGCGTAATCTTCATCAAAAGCGGTCTTGAAGGAAAAACTGCCTGGTGCCGCAAGGAAATTGACCAGCATTGCAATCGGCCTGCCATCCAGCGACAGCGACAGCCGCTCCACCCGGCCGCGCACCGAACCTCCGTGCAAGGCAGTGCGGAACAGCGCGGTATTTGCATGGTCGCTGACGAGGGCGGAGCCTTCGCGGCCCTTCCATCCGGCCGCTTCCAGATCAAGGAAATCGGTGCACCATTGATCGATCTTGTAATCGCCGGAGTAGCGGTGAAACTGCAGTTCGCCTTCTTCCGACAGGCGCTTGTGCTGTCGGCGCAATTCCTTGCGTTTCTTGGCGCTCATCGATGCATCGAAATAGTCTTCCGGGCGCTGGCCCGATTGCAGCATCGCACGCTGTTCGCGGTGAACGACGGCGGACGGGCGATCATGCCGGGCGCACACTTCACGCAGTGCGGCATAAACTGCGCCATCGGCGGACATGTTGGTCAGATGCAGGAACAAGGCACCGCCTGGGTTTTCGTCTGCCCAGCTAAGCATGGAGGCCCAAAACGCGGTTTCATGACCGCGCGCGACCAAGGGAGTGCCGCAGAAGGAATTGTGATGCAGCCAGTTGTGCACATGCGGCAGCGGATATCCGTAATAGCTGGCGGAACGTGCCAGCGGCATCAGGCCGACCAATTTGCCTTGGCTGCGATAAATGGCGATCCGGGCATTGCCGCTGCGGTCCAGATTGGCCAGCGCGGGCAGCAGGTTCCAGCTTTCGAAAAACGGGTTTGGATCGCTCGCCTCCACAGCGAGTGCATCCCATTGGGCGATAGCCTCGGGATCATTGAAAACGCGCCAGTCAAGGACCGTGGCACCGTCAGGCACGCCGAGATGGGCCGAGGCGCTAAGCGGCTCGAAATAGCGTCCGTCTTGGAGCGGAAGGCTTGCCAACCGTTAACCCTCGCATTGCGCGGCAGATTGCGCCGCAATCCCGCGCATAGCAGTGCGATGCTGATGAAAAATTAACGCGTCTGGTGGGCGATAAAAGAGAGGCGCGAATACCAATTGGTATCCGCGCCTCTTTTTGGCCTAGGCGATTGATCGCCTAGGCAGATTACGTGTCGATCAGACCGCCGCGAGCGCCGCCAGCAACAGCAGTGCGACAATGTTGGTGATCTTGATCATGGGGTTCACGGCCGGACCGGCGGTATCCTTGTAAGGGTCGCCCACGGTGTCGCCGGTTACCGCAGCCTTGTGGGCTTCGGAGCCTTTGCCGCCGTGATTGCCGTCTTCAATGTACTTCTTGGCATTGTCCCACGCGCCGCCGCCGGCGGTCATGGAAAGCGCCACGAAGATACCCGAAACGATCACGCCCAGGAGCAGAGCGCCAAGGGCAGCAAAGCCATTGGCCTGGCCCGCAACAGCCGTGATCACGAAATAGACCACGATTGGTGCCAGAACCGGCAGCATCGATGGGATTACCATTTCCTTGATCGCGGCCTTGGTCACCAGGTCCACCGTGCGGGCATAGTCGGGACGCGATGTCCCGGCCATGATGCCCGGATCGGCAGCGAACTGCGCGCGGACATCCTTGACCACGTCACCCGCGGCGCGGCCAACGGCAGTCATGCCCATGGCCCCGAACAGATAAGGCAGCAATGCACCCAGCAACAGGCCAACGATCACATAGGGGTTTTCCAGGCTGAAGCTGACTTCCAGATCAGGGAAGAACTCCTTGAGATCGGCCGTATAGGCGCTGAACAGCACCAATGCAGCCAGACCTGCGGAACCAATGGCATAACCCTTTGTCACAGCCTTCGTGGTGTTGCCCACGGCGTCCAGCGCGTCGGTTTTTTCCCGCACGCTTTCGTCCAGATCGGCCATTTCGGCGATACCGCCAGCATTGTCGGTAACCGGACCGTAAGCGTCCAGGGCCACGACCATCCCGGCGAGTGCCAGCATGGCGGTTGCCCCGAAGGCGATGCCCATCAGGCCAGCAAGCTGGTATGTCACGATGATCGCAACCACGATCACCAGTGTTGGCAGTGCAGTCGATTCAAGACTGATCGCCAGCCCTTGAATGACGTTGGTACCGTGGCCGGTTTCGGATGATTTTGCGATCGAGCGAACCGGGCGATACTGCGTTCCGGTGTAATACTCGGTGATCCAGATGATCAGGCCGGTTACCGCAAGGCCGACCATCATCGCCCAGAACAGTGACATGCCGGTGAAGGTTTGACCGTCTACCGTGTATCTTGCGTCCATACCCACGGCATAATCGGTCGCCCAGTAAATCGCCGGGATCGACAGAACTGCCGTGGTGATGAAGCCCTTGTACAGCGCGCCCATGATGTTGTTCGAAGAACCGAGACGAACCATGTAGGTCCCGATGATCGAGGTGACGATGCAAACGCCGCCCACCAGCAGCGGCAGGCTCATCAAGGCCAGCAGATCGGCTTGCCCCAGATTGGTCAGCAGCAGCGCTGTCAGAACCATGGTGGCACCAACGGTCACAACATAAGTTTCGAACAAATCGGCCGCCATACCGGCGCAATCGCCGACATTGTCACCGACGTTATCTGCGATAGTGGCGGGGTTGCGTGGATCGTCTTCCGGAATTCCGGCTTCGACCTTGCCCACAAGATCGGCACCGACGTCGGCGGCCTTGGTGAAGATCCCGCCGCCGAGACGGGCGAAGATTGAAATCAGCGATGCACCGAAGGCGAGGCCGACCAATGCGTCAATAACTTCACGCTTTTGTGCCATGACAGTCAGGTCGAGACCCATCTGCGCGGTCATCACGTAGAAGAATACGGAAATGGCCAGCAGGGCGAGGCCAGCGACCAGCATGCCGGTGACTGCGCCTGCGCGGAACGCCACGGTCAGGCCAGCTTGCAAGCCCTTCTGGGCTGCGGCGGCCGTGCGCACGTTGGAGCGAACCGAGATGTTCATCCCGATAAAGCCCGCGACACCTGACAAAACTGCCCCGACGATAAAACCGGTTGCAGAAATTGCCCCGAGGAAAATGAACACGATAATCGCCACCACCACGCCGACCATGGCGATGGTGGTGTATTGACGCTTCAGATAGGCTTGCGCACCTTCCTGAATGGCCCCGGCGATTTCCTGCATTTTGGCGTTGCCGGCATCAGCGCTCAGCACCTGGCGGCTGGTGACGATGCCATAAATTATGGCGAGCAGCCCTAGCCCGATAGAAATAAGTACAAGATTCACGTGAATCCCCTTCCCAGTGGATCAAATAGAAAGCGGCCTGCTTATGCAGGTCCAGCCCGGCGCGTAGGTATAGGGGCGCGGCGATGGGGCGCAAGCCCCGTTAAGCTTTACCCTGTTGGCAAGCCGCGAAGCGCTATCGGCGGTGGCGGTAGCCGAGGGTGTCGCCGGGATCGGGCGCCAAGCCGTCAACCAGTAGCGCTTCAGCGCTCCGCGCTTGGACTTCGCCGATTTGATGGACCGCGATTGGCCAGGCGGTATCGGAGGGACCGGTGAACAGCAGTTGGTAATCATCGCCCCACCGCAGCGCATCATCGCGGCGGCTTTCAGGTGCAGCTATCGGGACGGCGGAGCGGTCTAACGCAATGGTGACATTGCTGGCATCTGCCATGCGGCCCACATCGAGCAGCACCCCGTCCGACACATCCATTATCGCACTCACGAGCGGGGCTAACGCGCGTCCCTGACCCAGCAGCGGAACAGGGCGGCGATAGGCGGCGGTTTCGTGGTTTGGCCCGCCTTGAAGGCACTCGAAGCCCATCATGGCGTCGCCAACTGGCCCGGTCAGATACACCGCATCACCCGGTTTCGCTCCCGATCGGGAAGGAACCGGGATGTGGCTGGCGCGACCAATTGCGGTCAGGCTGAAACAGCGCGGGCCGTTTGCCGACACGGTATCTCCGCCAAGCAGCGGGACGTGATATTCCGCAAGGACTTCGGCCAGTCCGTCTATAAAACGCGCGTCATTCTCGCCGAGCATGTGGGCATAGAGTACGCCGAGCGGCTCTGCGCCCTTCGCCGCCAGGTCGGACAGATTGGTCGCGGCCAGCTTCCAGGCAACATCGGCCATGTCATGTTCGGGCAGGTAATGGATGCCTTCGACCATGCTGTCCTGCGTCAGGATCAGGGTCACGGAGCCGACTTCCAGCACTGCGGTATCATCCGCCAGGCCGCGCGCCGCCGGATGGGTGGCAATCGCGCGCAAGGCGGCAATCAGTCCTTCCTCCCCGTCAAGGGAGGGGCGCGTCACGGACGCACGGCCTTTCCGACCGAATCAAGCACGCCGTTTACGAATTTGGCTTCTTTTTCGTCGAAGAAGGCATGCGCAACGTCGATATATTCGCTGATCACGATTTTTTTCGAAACATCGGCCCGGGCGAGTAACTCATACGCACCGCAGCGCAGGATCTGGACCATGGTCTTGTCCAGCCGCTCAACTTTCCAGCCATCGGCCAGTTTCGATTGCAGCAACTCGTCGATTTCATCGCGCCGGGCATCCACGCCGCTGACGATGTCGTCGAAGAAATCGACCTCAGCCTCGGCATATTGATCGTCTTCGATTTCCTTGCCCAGACGATGCTGGTGAAATTCATCGAGCAGCCGCGTCAGCGCGGTCTTTTCCATATGCTGTTGATACAGAGCCTGCACTGCCGCGAGGCGCGCTACGGATCGGGCCTGCGATTTGGGAGCTTGATTGCCGGCGTTCATTTCAGTCTCATTTCAATGGATTTCGCATGGGCCGGAAGGCCTTCCGCATTGGCCAGCGCAATTCCTGCCGGACCGATTGCGGCCAGCGCATTTTCGTCGGCGGAAAGGAAGCTGGTACGTTTCATGAAGTCGAGCACGGACAACCCGCTGGCGAAACGCGCCCGTCGACCGGTGGGAAGTACGTGGTTCGGCCCGGCAACATAATCACCGATGGCCTCGGGCGTGTGCCGCCCCAGGAATACGCTCCCTGCGTGGCGGATCTTGGCGAACATGGCGTCCGGATCGTCAACTGCCAGCTCGACGTGCTCAGCCGCCAGCCGGTTGGCGAGCGGAATTGCCTGATCGAGGTTTTCGACCACGATCATCACCCCGTGTTCGTCCCAACTGGCGCGCGCGGTTTTCTTGGTCGCCAGCATCGAGGATTGCACATCAACCCGGTCTTCCACCTGCCAGGCGAATTTCTCGTCATCGGTGATCAAGATAGATTGGGCATTGGGATCATGCTCCGCCTGGCTCAGCAGATCAGCGGCAATCCAGTCGGGATCGTTCTTGCCATCCGCGATTACCAGGATTTCCGATGGACCGGCCACCATGTCGATGCCAACCACGCCGTAGAGCTGGCGCTTGGCCTCTGCCACCCAGGCATTGCCGGGGCCGGTTATGACATCGACCGGTGCAATCCGGTCAGTTCCATAGGCGAGGGCGGCAACCGCTTGCGCGCCGCCCACTCGCCACACTTCGTCCACACCAGCCAGATGCGCTGCGGCGAGCACCAGCGAATTGGTCACCCCCTTGGGTGTTGGCGTGACCACCACCAGCCGCTCGACCCCGGCCACCTTGGCTGGAATGGCATTCATCAGCAAGGAGGAGGGATAGGCCGCACGTCCGCCCGGAACATACAGTCCCGCAGCATCGACCGCCTGCCAGCGTGCGCCAAGGCGTACCCCGACGGAATCGGTATAATCGCGGTCCTCCGGCAATTGCGCCTGATGATAGGAGCGGATGCGGTCGGCCGCGAGGAGCAGCGCATCGCGCAGTTCATCGTCCAGCGCCTCGAACGCGGCCCGGCAGGTGTCCGCCGATACGCGCCAGTCATCGTCCTCTGTCAGCCGGTGGTTGTCGAACCGTGCGGTATATTCCGATAGCGCAGCGTCGCCCCGGCGGCGCACTTCATTGATGATCAAGGTGACGTCCTGCGCCACGTTGTCATCGCTTTCGCGGCGATCATTGACGATCTTTTTGAACGCCTTTTCAAAGCCTTCATCGCTGAATTTAAGCAACTGCATCAGACTGCTGCCCCGCTGCTATGCGCATTATTTCGAAATGCCTCGACAAGGGCTGCCACCCGCGAGTCTGTCTTCAAGGCCGCACGATTGACGATCAGCCGCGCGGAAATTTCCATGATCCGGCTGGTTTCCACCAGACCGTTTTGTTTCAGGGTCGCGCCGGTGGAAACAAGGTCCACGATCCGGCCCGACAGGCCAAGGCTGGGCGCGAGTTCCATCGCGCCGTTCAGCTTGACGCATTCGGCTTGGATGCCCTGTGCCTCGAAATGGCGGCGGGTGATATTGGGATATTTGGTGGCAACGCGCAGGTGGCTGGCACCATCGACGCTGCCTGCGCCTTCAACCGGTTCGGCAACCGACAATCGGCAATGGCCGATAGCCAGATCAACAGGGGCATACAGGTCGGCGTAGTCGAATTCCTCGATCACGTCGGAACCGACAATGCCGATCTGCGCCGCGCCATGGGACACGAAAGTCGCGACATCGAATGCACGTACGCGGATCAGCCGCATGTCATCGCTGGTGGTCGCGAAACTTAGCGAGCGGTTCGACTTGTCGTGAAACGCTGCGTCAGGCACTACACCGGCGCGCGACATCACGGGCAGCGCTTCGTCGAGGATACGTCCCTTTGGAACGGCGAAAGTTAGCATTTGCGGCATGCGGCGGCAGATAGTGGCACAGACGACAAAGGGCAATGGATAGAAGGCTGCAACGGGAGGGAATCGGTCATGGGACACGGGATCATGGACATAGGCAGCGTGGCCGGCGGGATCGAATGGCAGGCTCGGCACGCGGAGGAAGCCGGAGCGCCGTGCACCGGGCGGGTTGTCCGCGCGCAACTGAAGATCCTGGACAGCGACACCGCCACGGGCCGCCGAATGGCCAATTGGCGGGGGAAAGTGGTGGAAGATGCCCTGCCGCTGCGGCTTGCAGGTGCATTTCACAATCTGGTGTTGACGGGCGAGGATCGGCGGCTGGAACCGGTATATGCCGGTCTGGTGACCGATCAGGGCCAGGTGGATACGATCGTACTCGAATTGACCCGAAAATATGACACCCGGTTGCTGCCGTGGCTCGACGGGCCGCCGCAGACCAACGAAGCAGGCCGGTCTTGGGCCTTCATGAGCGGTCTGAAATGGCTGTCCGAGAGGTTGGGGCCGAAATCCAGCATGTATGAGCTAGGCGCGAGCGCGGGCGTCAACACCATGATGGACCGCTATTATTTCGATCTGGGAGGGGTGACAGCCGGTCCGCCGGATTCGCCGTTGCGGATTGTCCCCGAATGGCGCGGACCGCCGCCGCCCGATGCGCCGGTGGAGATCGTGTCGATCCGCGGCTGCGATCAGGCACCAATTGATCTGTCCGATCCGGCAAAAGCGCTGAAGCTGAAAAGCTACGTATGGGCGGAAATCAGCCAACGGATCGGGCGGATCGATGCCGCGATTGCGCTGGCGGCGGAAAAACCGCCGATTATTGCGCATCAGGACGCGGGACCATTCGTAGACGAAATGCTGGCGGAGCCACCACAGCGTTGCGTCACCCGGGTGCTGTTTCACTCAATCGTCTGGCAATATATCCCGCCGGAAACCCGCGACCGTATCGAAGCCGCGATGGCGCAGGCTGGCACCGCAGCAACGACCGAATGCCCGCTGGCATGGATTTCACTAGAAACCAACCGCGAGACATTTCGCCACGAATTACGTGTCCGCTACTGGCCCGGCGGAGAGGAAGCGCATCTGCTTGGCTGCGGCCATCCGCACGGGGCGTGGGCAGAATGGTTCGAGAATTAAGCCGTCCGCGCTAGGAAATCCTCCAGCGCCGCATTGAATTTTTCCGGAGCTTCCCAAGGGACGAAATGGCCGCAATCGGGCACTTGGACCAGGGTCAGATCGTCGATCATATCATCCAGCCCATCCAGATTCGACGGCGGCAGGGCGAGGTCATCCATGGCCCAGATCACCAGCGTCGGGATGGTCAGATTGGGCAGGGCCAGCGGCTGGTAATCGGCGGGCAATGCAAACGGAGCATTCATCGGCGGGACATTTATCGGGCTGCCGCGATACCAGTTGAGCATCGCCATCGCAGTGCCAGGTTTTGACCAATCCTTCAGCAAGGCATCGCGTTCTTCCTGCTCCATGGTCGACGGGCGGTCCCATTTGACCACCTTCATCAGGATGCCGACCAGCCCGTGTTCGCGCACCAGAGCGTCGTTCCCAGCATCTCGGAATGCACGGATATATTGGCTCGCCGCGCGCTGGGCATGGTCGAGGTAAAGAAGCTTCTGGAAGATCGCCGGATGCGGTGCATTTGCCACTACAGCCCGATTGACCCGGCCTTTCATCTGGCCGCCCAGCGCGGTTCCCCAGGCAATCGCGCCTCCCCAATCATGGCCCACGATGGTGAATGTGCCGACACCCAACGCGTCTGCCATCAGGAACACATCGCCGATCAATTTGTCGGGCGTATAGCTGGCGACATCCTGCGGCGCGGATGATCCGCGGTACCCGCGCTGGTCCGGTGCGATGCAGCGGAAACGGTCGGAAAAATGTGCGATCTGGTGGCGCCATGTTCGGTGCGATTCGGGAAATCCGTGCAGGAAGATCAGGGTCGGGGCGTCCCTCGGGCCGACATCGACCACGTCCAGTTCAATCCCGTTCGCCAGTTTGACGCGTGTCTGTTCCATCGGATTAATCCTGCGCTTCCATTTTCTCGATGTAGCCAGCCGCTACCATGCCCGCGACCTGATCGAGCAGTTCATCCTGTGTCCGCCGCATCTCTGCCATGGTCAGTTCGAACCCTTGGGCGACCACGATCTCTCGCGTTCCGGCAGCCATTTCGCGCAGGATTGTCGCGGCCGCCTCATCCGCCGGAATGCCGTTTTCGATCGCCCGATCACTGACGCCGCGCGGACTTCCTTCGGCATTGAGGGCGTTGCGCGAAACGTTGGTGGCGACCGAACCGGGAGTGATGACATGGACATCCACGCCCTTCACGGAAAGTTCCGCCCGCAGCGCATCGGCATAGCCGACCAGTCCGTGCTTGGCGGCGCAATATGCAGTGCGCAGCGGCACGCCGACCTTTCCCGCGACGGAGGACATGAATACCAGGCTGCCAGAACCCCGCTCGATCATATGCGGCAGCATCGCCTGCGTCAGCGCGATAGGGGCCATCAGATCAATCTCGACGATATCGCGGTATACCTGCATGGAGGTGTTGACCGCCTGGCTGCGCTGGGAAATGCCGGCATTATTGACCAGTACATCGATCCCACCACTCCATTCCAAGGCTCTGGCGACAGCGGAGGACATCGCGGCTTCGTCGGTCACCTCGAACGGCAGGACCAGCGTTGCCCCACCGCCAGCATTACCAACTTCGGCGGCGACTTCGTCCAGCCGCTGCCGGTCCCGGCCGGACAGGATCAGCTTCGCGCCTTGTTTGGCCCAGCCGAGCGCCAGCGCCTTGCCGATGCCGGATGATGCGCCGGTGATCCAGATTGTTTGGGGGCTGCTCATGGATAGCTCACTGTCTTGGGCTGGGCGGGAATGGGAATCCATTCCTCTTCATCACCCGGGACCTTGGGGAAATTACCTTCGTTCCAGTCCTGCTTGGCCTGGTTGATCCGGTCACGGCTGGAACTCACGAAGTTCCACCACACATGCCGCTTGCTGGCAAACGCTTCGCCGCCCAGCAGCATGACGCGCCCGCCTTGCGCGGAGGACAGGGTCATTGCCAGGCCTGGGACCAGCACTGTCAATTCATACGGTCCGAGCGGCTGGCCATCGATGCTCGCCTCGCCGCCAACTAGCATGACCGCGCGTTCATCCGCGTTGACGTCGATTGGGATAGTGCCAGAGGGGGCGAGGAGTATTTCGGCATAGATCGTGTCTGAATAGGTGGTGGTCTGGGCTTGCATGCCCCACAGATTGCCCATGATTACGGTCGCGCTAGCGGACTGATCCTCCACCACCGGCAACTCCTTCATTGCTTCGAAGGCAGGGTCAATCTCTTCGACGGCTTCGGGCATGGCGAGCCAGGTCTGCATGCCGTATAATCTTGGTCCGGCATCCCGTTCCGATTGCGGGCTACGCTCCGAATGCACGATGCCTCGGCCCGCGGTCATGAGGTTCACCTGACCGGGACGGATGGTGGCAAAGCTACCGATGGAATCTCGGTGATCGATTGCGCCTTCGAATAACCATGTGACCGTCGCCAGATTGATATGCGGATGCGGGCGGACATCCATTCCGCTCCCGAGGACCATTTGGGCCGGGCCGAATTGATCGACGAAAATAAACGGGCCCACCATCGTGCGCTGGCGCGATGGCAAAGCGCGGCGAACCTTGAAAGCGCCAAGGTCATGGGTGACGGGGGTGATTGTAATCATGGCAAATGCTCCCTCTCGCGTATTCGCCGCTCAGGCAAGTGCGCTCAATCTTCGAACCGGCTTTCTTCACGTAATTTGAGCCCGGCTGTTTGCAAGGGCGTGACCTTCTGTTCGAATTGACGTGGAGTCATGCGGGCAAAGCGGCGAAATTCACGGTTGAGATGGGACTGGTCGAAATATCGCAATTCCGCGAGATCCCGTTCACTGGGGCTGCTGAAACCGCGCATTGCCGTGGCCATGTCGAGGAATCGGCTGCGGCGCAGAACGGCCTTGGGCGTCAGGCCGAAGGTTGCCCGGCATCGACGCTCCAGCTGGCGGACGGACAGGCAAAGCTGCTTGGCCGCATAGTCGATCCGGATGGTACTGTCGGTTCGGGCGATGCCTTCGAACCCGGCAATGGCCGGATCGGTCACCGGTCTGCCGAGTTCGGCGATGCGTTCTGTTACGATTGCTTCCATCACCGCAACCTTGTCATCGTCGGTAGCGGCGGCCTCCATTGCAGACTGGAGCTTGCCGGCCAATGGGCCCCAGACGTCTTCAAGCGGTAGCAAGCGGTCGGTGAAATCGTGGTGGGGGCCGTTGAACAGCGCATTCCAGCCGCTCGGGCGAATGGCGAAGCCGACGACATTGAAGCTACCCTGTACCCGCACCCGGAACGGCTTTTCATTGGCCCCGAACAGCAGGGTCTTCCCAGGGCGCGACCATTCGTCGGGGGCGACTTCGCCGGTCCATTCCCCCTTCAGCAGGCTGCGCACGAAAGCTGTTTCGGCGAGCAGGAAATCCTCGATCACCATGTCTTCCGGCAATTCCGCCTCGAACACGTAATATCGCCGGATATACGGAGCGAGCGCCGGGGACGGATGATAGGTTCTGGACAGCAACATAAGTTACACCGACCCCAAGCAGCGCATCTGCACTCCCACCCACTCGGCTATTCGCCGGGAGCCGTCGCCTTGATAGCCAGAGCATGGACTCGATTGCCTGGTATGTCACCCAGCGATTTATTGACCATGCGTTGCCGGTTCAGGCGCGATTGTCCGGCAAATGCGGCGCTTTCGATTACAATCGTGAAATGCGATTCGCCGCTGCCGTCATCGCCGGAATGGCCGGAGTGTTTCGCGCTGTCATTGATCACCTCCAGCCTGGTCGGGGCGAAAGTATCTTCCAGAACTTGCTTAATTTCCTGTTGTACGCTCATCAATTTCCCTTTTCTTGTTTGCAATTTCCCTAACCCACCCCATCCTAAAGAGCCATGCGCGGTGACAGGTTCCACGGACGGTTCGAAACCGAAGGACGCGGGTGCGCTGCGCCCGAATGCCGCGAGGCGGGCGAATTCCGCGCGCCCGGTCCGCGCGGGTCCAGTTTCGACGGGCCGGGCGATTACCGGTGGTTCTGCCTCGATCATATTCGCGAATTTAATTCCGGTTACGACTGGTTCGAGGGGATGAGCGCGGATGAAATCCTCGCCGCGCAATCCCCCGTTTCCGGCTGGGCCAGCACCGCACGTGCTTTCCGCGCTGCCGAGATGGGCGATGCTATGCCGCGCTGGGCCGATTACGAAGACCCGCTGGAAGCGATCAATGCCCGCGCCGCCGGGATCAAGTCGCGTGCCCGGATGCAGGCGGAGATGCAGATGAAGGGCGGGTTCGGTGCCGAGGAAGTACAGGCGCTGGAGATTCTCGGCCTGAATGCCGAAGTGGACCGGCCTAAATTGCGCCGCCGCTATTCAGAGCTGGTCCGCCGATATCATCCCGACCGCAATGGCGGCGACCGCCGCCACGAGGTCCGTCTTGGCCGCGTGGTGGAAGCGTACCAATTGCTCCGGAAAAGCCGCGCGCTGAATTGAATTATTCCTCGCATAGGGTCTGAAGCTGTTCAGCCACCGCGCTCCAGCCATTGTGGAAACCCATTTCCAGATGTTGCTGCATCGCCTCTTCGGTCCAGTGGCGGGCCACGGCGGTGTAGCGGGTCTGTTCCCCTTCCGCCTCGATCGCCCAGATCCCGATCATGAAGGCCTCCGCCGGGATCAGGCCAGGTGCGATGGCATCGGTGAATGCGAAGTGACGCCCTTCGCTCCATGCCAGGATCAGGCCCGGGGTTTGCTGTTCTTCGCCGTTTGGCCCGCGCATCACCAGATTGGAAACACCGCCCGCCCGTCGGTCCAGCCGGATGATCTCCGTGGTCCACGGCTTCGGGCACCACCATTCCGCCAGCCTGTCAGTCATGACTTGCCAGACATGTGCAGGGGCGGCGTTGATCAGCCGCGTTACTGCCAGTTCATGCATTCTGCTTGGTCCCCGCCTTCAATTTTCATTCTGCGCATGCGCAATCAGTTCCATATCGATGGCTTTTGACGCCTTGTAGGCGTGGCGGGCTCGCAACCGTTCGGTATAGGCTTCAAAAGAATCGCGCTGCGGCAGGCTCCCGAACATCAGCCCCCAATCGACCTGACTGCCGACATAGACATCCGCCATCGTAAACCGATTGCCGCAAATGAAATCACGCCCCGATAATGCATCATCGAGGCAATTCACAGCCAGTTCGTAGCTGCCGAAACCGGCCATTCCGCTTTTGCCTTCCGGAACTTCCCAGTCCATCGCGCGGGCCAAAACAGCTTGTTCCAGCGGACCCGCAGCGAAAAACAGCCAGCGGTAATAATCGGCCCGCTCCTCTACTGTGGGTGCCAAATCGGGTGCGGCAGTGTCGGCGAGATAGGCGCAGATCGCAGCGCATTCCGTCACTACGTGGTCGTGTCCGCCATGGTGGTGGATCAATGTCGGGACCTTGCCCATCGTGTTGGCCGCGATCAGCGCCTGCGGCTTGTCCTGCCAATCGACCAGCACGGTTTCATAATCCGCCTCCGCTTCGTGAAGGGCCCAGCGCGCAATCTGCCCGCGCGACATCGGATTGGTAAAAAAGGTATAATTCGCCATTTGAGCTTCTTTCTGCCGCCGCGCCTAGGCGCGCTCGTCGGCGCTGTCGAATTCGGTGATGAAGCCTGCAAATATCATACGCTTGCTGTCAAAGGGCATTTCGCCGAGTGCAGCAAATCGTTCGTCCTCCATCATGCGTGTGTGTGCGCTTTCGCGGGTCGCTTTATCCGGATATTCCATCCATGAAAATACTACGTTCTCGCCGTCCTCGGCTGAGACCGCGCGGAAGAAATCGGTATGTTCGCCGTGCTGCAGATCATCTCCCCAGCATTCGACCTGACGAAGTACGCCTAAATCCTTGAACATCGGCCAGCATTGGCGCGCCATCTTGAAATATTCGTCTTTCCTGTTTTCCGGAACAGGGATGAGAAAGCCTTCGGCGTAATTCATGTTCAACTCCCCAATGCATGACGACTCGGTGCGTCTGTTGAGTAGGCGTCAACGTTACCATGATGTGCGGCAGTTTGCTCAAGTTTGGCGAAACGCCCAGCGCAAAGTGCGGCCCATGGTCTGGGCGGCGGGCAGGGCGGACAGGCCGGGTGCCTTGAGGCCGAGCATAGTCTGGGCATAATTCGGCAGCAGGTCGACCGCCGCAGTGCCGAGCATTTTCTGGACAGCCGCTGGCGCACCTTTCGGGCGCTGGGTCAGGACCAGATGGGCGATTTCCCTGGCCTGCGGCGTACTCTTTAATTGCGGGCGCATGGCCCGCAGCAACCGTTCCGCTTCCGTCCTGGTTTCAGGCACGGGATCGGCACCTAATTTACGGGCGATTACGGCGAATTGACGGAAATATTCGTCTTGTTCGACATAGGGCATTGTCGGGCGGACATAGTGCAGATACCCTTCCAGAAAGCTGGTAGCTTCGGTCACATGAACCCATGCTAAAGTTTCGGGTGTGCGCGCGGAATAGGGTGATCCGTCAGGCAGCGTTCCGTTTACCCGTGCATGAATCCGATTGACACGGGCGATCACCCGCTCCGCCTCGCTCGCTTCTCCGAAGGTCGTTACTGCGATGAAGCGGGCGGTCCGCTGAAGCCGCCCGTGCATGTCGCTGCGAAAGTCCGAATGGTCGAGAACGCCTTGCAATGCGTGGGGATGTAGCATCTGGAGCAGCAGGCCGCGCACCCCGCCAACCATCATCGATACCACATCGGCATGTACCAGCCGGATCGGCGAATCGCGTTCAAACAGCGCGTTATCCGATGGCGGGACCGGCTGCTGCCCGCCCTCGACATCGTTGAACACCGCGCGGACCCGGCCAACCAATTGCTGGCGAATTTTCTCGGAAGGGCGGGGAAGCAGCATATACGGTGGTATATAGGCGCTCTGGGAGCGAATGAAATGTTTCCTCAATACGGACCAATGTCACGGCTTGCAGGGGGGCACGCTGGCGTCTAGGCGTAGCCGCGCAATGACCGACACGACAAAAAGCTTCGACCCTTCCAGCAAGACGACACTCTCTGCACCTGACACCGAAGTCAGCGTGCGGGAAATGTTCGGAATCGACGTGGACATGATGGTACCCGCCTTCTCGCAGAGCGACGAGCGGGTGCCTGACTTTGACGAAAATTACGTGTTCGACCCGGACACGACTTTGGCTATCCTGGCCGGTTTCTCGCACAATCGGCGGGTCATGGTGCAGGGCTATCACGGTACGGGTAAATCGACACATATCGAACAGGTCGCTGCGCGCCTGAAATGGCCGTGCATCCGGATCAACCTGGATGCGCATATCAGCCGGATCGACCTGGTCGGGCGCGATGCAATCGTGCTGCGTGACGGGTTGCAGGTCACCGAATTCCGTGAAGGTCTGCTTCCGTGGGCCCTGCAGCATCCAGTGGCACTGGTGTTCGACGAATATGATGCGGGCCGCCCAGACGTGATGTTCGTGATCCAGCGTGTGCTGGAAGCGGAAGGCAAGCTGACCCTGCTCGACCAGAACCGCGTGATCCGCCCGGATCCGAATTTCCGCCTGTTCGCCACCGCCAACACTGTCGGTCTGGGTGATACCAGCGGGCTGTATCACGGCACGCAGGCGATCAACCAGGGCCAGATGGACCGCTGGAATATCGTGGTCGGCCTGAATTATCTACCCGCCGAAACCGAACAGAAGATCGTTGCAGCCAAGAATCCGGAAGCCGATCCCAAGGTAATCGCCGACATGGTCAAGGTCGCCGACCTGACCCGCCAGGGCTTCATGAATGGCGATATCTCCACGGTCATGAGTCCGCGTACGGTGATCACCTGGGCGCAGAATGCCGCTATTTTCAAGGATGTCGGGTTCGCATTCCGCCTCAGCTTCCTCAACAAATGTGATGAGGCGGAACGAATGCTGGTGGCTGAATACTACCAGCGCGTGTTCGGCACTGAATTGCCCGAAAGCGTGGTTGGAAAAGCTTAGGCTGTTTCGCCGGAATCTTCTTCCGGCACCATCAGGATATTCATGATCGCGGTCGCTATCGGGCGGCTGCGGTCATCTTGCCAAGCCTCCACCGCGATATTGGCATTGCGTCGCCCCAGCTTGGTAATCCGCGCCTTGGCATAGCTGGGCTTCGGCTTGCCGGCGGACAGGAACTGGACCGTGATGTTGATGGGTTTCAGGCGGTGTGACCGCTCCTGCTTCGACAATTCGTGGCGCAGCATTGCGTAACCCGCCGTTTCCAACAATCCGCTGATCGCGCCGCCATGCAGATGGCCCGGCCGGCCTTCCATGTTGCCGCTGAATTCGCACACCAGCACCGGCGCACCGTCTTCCTCGCCATGTATGACGATGCCGAGCGAATCCGCATAGGGCGTCAGCGCGATATCACGCATTGCGTGCATCCCCTCCAATAGACATGAACACGCCGGCGATGTGGGCCACCGGATCATCCGGATCGCCATCATGGGCGATGCCGCGAACGAAGGCCGCAGATTTTGTGACCTTGTAGCATTCCGCTCGCCCGATGACTGCCGCACGGTCCTTTGCCGGTCGTTGGTAGTCGACCCGCAAGTCCAGCGTCGCAATCGCGATGAAGCGGCCGAGAGTCGTCCAGATAGACAAGCCGGATGCCATGTCCATCATGCTGATGATTGGCCCGGATGCGAGTACTTGCCGATCCGCCTCGCCCAGCAAATCGTCCCGCCACGGCAATTCCAGCTCTGCCCAATCGTCGCCGTGTGCGCGGTATTTCAGACCCAGCCAGCCGGTGTGGCCATACTGGAGCAGCATCGGCGCAGCGCGGCTGGGATCGAAGCGGTTACGCTGATCTGGATCACGGGGGTCGGTCATCCGGCTGCTCTGACGATAGGGTGAAGGCTTTTCAATGTTTTAATTTCACGCCGGGGCAGGCGCTCTCCAACTGGGCCCCGCGGTGCGGATGTTGCCCGCATTTCTTGGAGACTATCGATGAATCTACCTTCGCTCGACCTGTCCGCATTGCTCGACCTCGGACAATTGATCGGCACCTTCGGCAGCCTGTCGGACCTCGCCAGTGCATCCACCGACGACCGGATCGTGGTGCTGATGGTCTTCGTCTACAAAACCGTTCCGCCTGCGGCGTTGATCTGAGCGACGAGGGCGATGCGAATCGGCTCTGCAGCGCATGTTGCAAACGGCGCTGGAGTGCGCGAAGGCCGACTGGCGAGATCATGATGAGCACTCGGCGATTTTTGAGGGACTGATCCACTAGGGTATGGGCGACGACTTGGCTCGCTACCCGGCATTGCTGGGACTGTTCGCGGAAGCCGGAAAACCGGCGGCATTGGTAGATCGACTGGTTGGAAGACTGCTGCCTGAACTCGGCGCGCACCCGCTCGGCCAAATTCCTTTCCGCCACCAATTGTCCGGCGGGATGGCCATCATCCAGCTTGTCGCTGCGGGCGATGCGGCGTTATGTCTGGTGTTGTACGAACGCAGCGCCGCAGCAGACAGTCCCCAGACTGTGTGTTTCACCGATAGCGAGCGGCACGAAATTGCCCTTTCCGGCGCAGGAAACCTGCAAATCGTCGAGCGTGACACGGTGTCCGGTTGGCAGGGTGAGACCGTAGGACTGCGTTTCATTGAGCGCAGCACGCTGTCACCTGGTAAACTGATGCTCTACCGCGCGCATCTCGACGTTCACAGCCAGCTTGCGCCGGAAGCAATGTCGGTTTCACTCAATGTCATGGGTATCGATGCGGCGCAGGGGGTGGCACGATCAATACTGGTTCGGTCCAGCGAGCGATACGATCAGCGCGGTCCTGAACCTCACATCGACGGAGACATTCCTCCGGCTGGCCGTGGGGCTGGGCGGGGCCGAAGCACTGGATTTGGCGGAAAATTTCGGAGATTTTCACCCTAGTGATCGGATGCGGCTCGCGAGCCTTGAAGCGCGCCTTGCTGGTGGACAATGCGGAGCAGGACGAATTGTGGCGAAAGGCAGAGCTATCAGGCAGGCGAATGGTGGCAAAGGAGGCGACCGCTCGGCGAAGCCAGTTATGCTCTCCGGGCGAGCCGCCTAGAATATGCCGCCTGCCATTGCATCAATGGCGCCTTGCAGAAAGATTGCGGCGGCGTGGCTGTCGATGCGTTCGGCGCGTTTCTTGCGACTGAAATCCTGACCGATCATCGCGCTTTCCGCGCTGGCGGTGGACCATCGCTCGTCCCACAGTAGCACTGGCAACTCAAACGCCTCGGCCATGTTGCGGGCATAAGCGCGGCTGGCCTGTGCGCGGGGGCCTTCGCTGCCGTCCATATTGCGCGGCAGGCCGATTACGAGTCCCTTGACGCTGCGTTCGGCAATCAGCGCAGCAAATGCCTCCCGGTCTCGCCCGAATTTGCCGCGGGGCAGGGTTTTGCCCGCGGTTGCGAATTGCCACCCGGCATCGCTGGTGGCTGTGCCAAGCGTCTTGGTGCCCAGGTCAATCGCCAGCAATGCGCCGCCATCCGGGAACGCGTCGGCAAAATCCCGGGCGCTGTCGGTGATTATTGCGTTGTGTTCCATGCAGCCACCCGGCCCGCGACATTCTGGTGAAGATTCTCCCAGAACAGGGGAATGTCGTAGACGTGGTAATTGTTACCCGGCAGCACTGCACTGCCCATTTGCGGCGGGTCGCCGATCAGCAGCAGCCCGTTATAATCGCATCGGGCAGGTACCGCGCCGGTCACCAGTTCACCGCTCGACATGCTCTCGTTCGGAACCAACGTGCCGAGATTCTTGTCTGCAGTCGCAATTCCGCCAATCCCGCCAGTGAGGGGATTAGTGCACAGGATCTTGCTGTTGCCGCGCAAATTACCATCGAGTCCGGTCGACTGGCGGTAACTGTCCAGCACCAATGACGGATCGGCGGGTTCGGCAAAGCTGGACCAGCTCATGATACAGCCCGGTTGGTCGGCCGTCGCACACGCGGGGAAGCCGAGAGCCGGCAGATCATGTTCCACTGAAATCGGCCAGCCGATGGCATAGACCGCTGCCATACGAGGAGCGATGGCTTTTCCGGCGACTTCTTCGCGCAGCAACCTCATCAGGTGCAACGCGCCCTGGCTGTGGCCGGCAAGCACAATCGGTGTGTCCGGATCCACGCTGGCGGAGAACACAGCGAAGGACTGTTTCACATCTGCGTAGGCGGCCTCCAGCGCGGCCTTGGCTTCGGGCGAGTCGGCCAGGAATGCGCCGAACGTCGCTTGGCGATATTTGGGTGCCCATATCTCGCTCGCCTGATTGAACGGGCTGGCCATGCCGCGCAGATATACTCTCGCGATGCGCTGAGATTCCACGTCATCCAGCGGGGCGTTCCATTTGGTACGGTCGATAAAGCTGGTCGGATGGATGAAAAACACCGCAAATTTCTCGTCGGGATTTGCTGCCGGTGGCGCAGTGCGCTCGACGCCCTGGGTCGCTGGCTGCCACCTTGCCGGATCGTCGGTTCCGATGCCCGGGCGTGAATACCACATGTCCGGATCGAGATAGGCGTTCTGGTCGAACGGCTGCTGTTCCACAAAATCGGCACGCGGTACCATCGCCATCCGGGTCAGCTCAGTCGACCAGATGCTAAGAACAAAGCCGCCCGCAATCACCACGATGATGATCATAGCGACGAAATAGAGAAATTTACGTACCATCGGTCAGTGCCGCCTCTTGAACTTGTCGCTCGTCGCTTGTCTCTGCACGCCGTTCCAGGAATACCTTGATCATGGCGAGCAAGGGGTCGGCCAGAAACAGGCCGAGGACGCCAAACAATATTCCCATGATCAGCTGCGCAGCCAGCACCAGAGCCGGGGCCAGGTCGACCGTTTTCTTGGCGATCAGCGGAATGATGACATAACCATCGAAGGTCTGGACCAGGAAATAGACGAAGATCGTATACAGGCCCATGTCGGTCCCGCCCGAAAATCCTACGAGGACCATCAGGACACCGGAAATCAGCGCCCCGAGATTGGGAATGAATGCCAGCAACCCCGTGAGTATGCCGAGCAAGGCCGCCATGGGGACGCCGTAGAACGATAGCAGCGCCCAGGTGAAGAGGCCTTCGAACACCATTCCGACAAGCCGCCCAGCCATCAATCGCCGCATCGCCGCGCCCATTTTTGACGCGGTGATATAAAAGTCAGACCGCCGCTGGTTTGGCAGCATCCACGCCACGCCGCGTTCGTACAGATCGGGCTCCATCGCGATGTAGATTCCGATGATGACGATCAAAAGCAGGGAAGTAAATCCGCCGAAAATTCCGCCGATGGCCCGGGTGACAGTGCCAACTCCGCTCATCAGGTTGCCGGCCAGGTTCTGGATATCGTCCTGCTTTATGCCGAAGCCCTGTCCATCCAGCCAAGAGATTGCCTGACCAAGCTGTGCTTCGATGATCTGCGGCAACTGTGCAGCTTCGCGGGAAATCTGTGTGCCAGCATAACTGGCCAGCCAGAAGAAGAACGCGACCGTCAGGGCCAGTACGATCCCCACACGCCACATTCGGCCGATTTTCAGGGCGCGGCCAAGCAACCGGGCGCCGCCGTCAATCATGGACGCGAATACCATCGCACCGAAAATGACAAGCAGCGACTGCGAAATATAGACAGTCAGGATGGCCAGCCCGATTACCGCGGTCCAGACAAATGCGCGCTTTGCTTCGAACCGTAACTCGGAATCGGAAATGCGCGTCGGACTGGACCCTATTTCAGTTACCGAAATTGCCGGTGTGCGTTGGCCACTTTCACTCATTATTGTTTCCCGTTGCTGCGGAATTGGCATTCGCTGTCTTGACCTTTGCCGGACGCAGGGTGGTCCAGGCACGGTCGCCGCGCAATGAAGTCCACCAGCTTATCGGGTTCCAGGTCGTGGTCCCGTCGAGCGAGAAAGTAATGAATTCTGCGCGGCCACCGATATTTTCCAAGGGGACCGGTCCGCCCAACCCAGTCGGCTCCGGCGCTTCGGCAGGCGCTGCAGGGGCGCGGCTGTCGGAAGAATGATCGCGGTTGTCGCCCATCAGGAAGACATGGCCTTCGGGTATGGTGATTTCAGGGTAATCGTCGAGCGACTGGCGCTTGTGGTCGATGATCAGATAGGTCGCGCCATTGGGCAGGGTTTCGCGGAATGTTGGCATTTCGCACACCCGTTCGCCCGATTGCCTGGTGATCGCCATGCCCGGATATTCGAAATCGTCGCAGGTATTATTGAGGTCGACTGGTATCTGGATTCCTGGTTCGACCGCCTGGGGCACAGGTATGCCGTTCAGGATGATCTGTCCGTTCACCACCGCCAGCCGATCGCCCGGAAGGCCAACCACGCGCTTGATGTAATCGACATCGTGATGCGGCGGCACGGGGACTACGATATCGCCATATTCCGGGGCTGCGGGCCAGATCCGGGTCGTGCTGCGCGGCAGCACGTGGAACGATGCAGATACCCACGACCAGCCGTAGGGATATTTGCTGACTACCAACCGGTCACCTTCCAGCAGCGTCGGCATCATGCTGGGCGAGGGGATGTAGAAAGGCTTGGCAATGAAAGTGTGGAAGGCGAGCACGGCCAGCAGCATCAACGCGAGACCGCGCAACTCGGCGAGCCAGTTTACCTTCTCGCCGTCATCGCTTTTCGCGCGAAAATTCTCGTTCTTGAGTTTGTTTCTCACTGTATCGCTACCAGTAGTCATGATGTACCTGAAATTAAATCGGAACCGCTTCGATTATCACGAAAGCCTGTGCCCATGGATGATCGTCGGTTAGGGTCAGATGAATGACCGCCTCATGGCCCGCGGGCGTCAGTTCCGCAAGCCGCTTTGCCGCCCCATTCGTCAGGGCGAGGGTAGGCGCGCCGGACGGCGCATTAACCACACCGATGTCTTTCATATAGACGCCGCGATAAAATCCGGTCCCGACCGCCTTGGAAAAAGCCTCCTTGGCGGCAAATCGCTTGGCATAGGTCCCGGCGCGGGTGAATGGCCGCTTGGCCGCCTTGGCACGTTCGATTTCGGTGAAGCTGCGATTTTCGAAGCGCGCGCCATGCCGGTCGAGCGCTTTCTGGATGCGCTCGATATTGCACAGGTCACTGCCCAGGCCGATGATCATTGCGCTAAACTCATCTTGCATCATCCATCAGGTCGCGCATGCGGCGCACAGCCGCTTCAAGCCCGACGAATACTGCTTCGCCGACAAGATAATGGCCGATGTTGAGTTCGGCCAATTGCGGGATGGCAGCGATCGGCTGGACGTTCTCGTAAGTGAGTCCGTGCCCGGCATGCGGCTCGATCCCGTTTTTAACCGCCAGCGCGGCCATGTCGGATATCCGCCGAAGCTCGCTCTCGCGCTTCGCGCCTTCCGCATGGGCATATTCGCCGGTGTGGAATTCCACTACTTGTGCGCCAAGTCGCATCGCGGCTTCGAGCTGGCGCGGATCGGCTTCGATGAACAGGCTGACGCGGATGTCGGCTTCGATCAACCGGGTTACCAGCGGGGCGAGGCGGTTGTGCAGACCAGCTGCATCGAGACCGCCTTCGGTTGTGCGCTCCTCACGATTTTCCGGCACGATACAGGCGGCATGGGGTTTATGCCGCAGCGCAATGCTTAGCATTTCTTCTGTCGCGGCCATTTCGAGATTGAGCGGCAGGTCCGTCGCAGCCTGGATGCGTTTCAGATCGTCGTCGCGGATATGGCGACGGTCCTCGCGCAGATGGGCAGTAATACCGTCACCGCCAACCGCGGCGACGATTTCAGCCGCGCGAACCGGATCGGGATGGTCACCGCCGCGTGCATTGCGGATGGTTGCAACGTGGTCGATATTCACCCCAAGGCGCAGACGAGGTACCATTTACTTGCGGCTCCCCGGCTTGGTCAGCGGGATTGCTGCCAGATCGGTCGGCACTTCATCTTCTGCATAAGTAGGGAAGGTAATCTGTACGAGCGGATAATAGGGCACATCGAAAGTCACGTCTTCGCTTGTGCGGTCGACCAATGACGCAAGGGCCACAACCGTGCCGCCCGCTTCTGCCACCGCGGCCATGGCTTCCTTGGAGGATAGGCCGGTAGTGACGACATCTTCCACCAGAAGAACTTTGTCCCCCGGTTTCAGGTCGAAGCCGCGGCGGAATTCGAACGTACCAGTCGGACGCTCCAGAAAAATCGCTTCCTTGCCCAGTGTGCGGCCCATTTCATGGCCGATGATGATCCCGCCCATTGCAGGGGACACGACCTTGTCAATCTCGCTACGCAGTTCGCGCGGCATCGCGGCGGCGATGGCCGATGCCAGCCGCCCGGCGCGCATTGGGTCCATCAGCACCCGCGCACATTGCAAGTAATGCGCGCTGTGGCGGCCGGAAGAGAGTTTGAAATGCCCCTCCAGTAAGGCTTCACTGGCCCGGAATTCGGAGAGAACGTCTTCTTCTGTCATATCTTTTTTCTTGCCATGTTGCGCGCAAATTTCTGCGCCGTTCGGTTTCAAGCAACCTCTGTTGCGCAAATTTCTCCTAGAAGCGCTTGAGGGTGGGAGCAAGCATGCGTATAGGCGGCACCATACAGGTCCCCCCAAGGGCCATGAATGGCTGTTTTAGTCGGTTGAAATTTTAACGGAAAGCGTCGGATTGATGAATTTCGGTACTTTGCCCAAGCGGGCTCTGACAATGGTAACCACCCTTGCGGCGGCAGTGACATTGGCGCTCGCGCCGCAAGTCGCGCTGGCGCAAGATGTTGCAGCGGACGTTACGGCACCCTTGCCGCCAGCGGCTTCTGCATCTGCAACTGAAGCAGCACCAGCTGCAGACGCAGCAGCGGAAGCGGCACCAGCCGTAGGCGCTTATAAACCGCTTGGCACCGACATGATCAAGGGACAGCCGGTCGACAAGGGAATCACTTTCCAGGAACAGTACACCGACGATGGTGCCTTCGCATTGTGGATGCATGATGCGATTCTTTTGCCGGTTATCACCGTAATCAGCCTGTTTGTCCTCGGCTTGCTGTTGTGGGTTGTGGTCAAGTTCAACCGCCGTTCGAACAAGGTCGCATCGAAGACGACGCACAACACCTTCATCGAAGTCGTGTGGACCGTCATTCCGGTGCTGATCCTGGTGGTTATCGCCGTTCCTTCGATCACCCTGTTGGCGCGCCAGTATGAATCGCCGCCAGCCGATGCGGTTACGATCAAGGCGACCGGATACCAGTGGTACTGGGGCTATACGTATCCAGACAATGGCGGCTTCGAAGTCGTTTCGAACATGCTGTCCAAGGAAGACGCTATCGCCAATGGCGAACCGGCGATGCTGGCGGTGGATAACCGCATGGTTGTTCCCGCGAACACGCCGATCCGCTTGCAGACAACCGCTTCGGACGTGATCCATGCGTTCGCCGTGCCTTCGCTGTGGTTCAAACTAGATGCGGTCCCCGGCCGCCTCAACGAACGCCTGCTGACGATCAAGGAGCCGGGTATCTATTACGGTCAGTGTTCGGAACTGTGCGGCGCGCGTCATGGTTACATGCCCATTGCAGTGGAGGCTTTGCCCCGCGCTGAATGGGAAGCATGGGTTCGCGAGCAAGGCGGCACAGTAGCCGGTGACGTGGTTGAAGAAGCTGCAGCACCAGCCGCCGCAGAAGAAGTAGCTGCTCCCGAAGCAGTCGTTGGCTAATTTCGACGCGAGTTTTCGTCGCAAGATTATTTGAGGGTTAAGAGGCACATCATGGCTACAACCGCCGATCAGTTCCAGGCTCACACCGAAGATCACGGACATCATGACGCCGATCATAAACCGGCGTTCTTTGCGCGCTGGTTCATGTCCACCAACCACAAGGATATCGGTACGCTGTACCTGATCTTTGCGATTTGTGCTGGCATCATCGGCGGGTTCATTTCCGGCATCATGCGCATGGAACTTGCCGCACCAGAGATCCAATACCTTGGTTATTGGGTCAGCCTGATGGGCGGAGAAGCCAGCTTCGACGCCAATCTGCACATGTGGAACGTTCTGATTACCGCGCACGGTCTGATCATGGTCTTCTTCATGGTCATGCCGGCGATGATCGGCGGTTTCGGTAACTGGTTCGTCCCGCTGATGATCGGCGCCCCGGACATGGCCTTCCCGCGGATGAACAATATCTCGTTCTGGCTGACCGTTGCCGGTTTCTCGAGTCTGATGTTCTCAACCTTCGTACCTGGCGGTACGGGCATGGGGGCAGGCATCGGCTGGACCGCC
The DNA here is from genome assembly GCA_041552775.1 of Allopontixanthobacter sp. GTDB lineage: Bacteria > Pseudomonadota > Alphaproteobacteria > Sphingomonadales > Sphingomonadaceae > Allopontixanthobacter. Next base: position 10,189 of record JBFEKH010000008.1, on the reverse strand, counting down.
TATGCACCGCTTTCGACCACGGGCAGCACCGGTCCGGCGGTCGATTTCGCAATCTTCTCGCTCCACCTTGCGGGCGCCGCGTCGATCATGGGCGCAATCAACTTCATCACCACCATCTTCAACATGCGCGCGCCGGGGATGACTCTGCACAAAATGCCGCTGTTCGTATGGTCGGTGCTGGTCACTGCATTCCTGTTGTTGCTGGCGCTGCCGGTTCTGGCTGCTGCCATCACCATGCTGCTGACCGACCGGAATTTCGGCACCACCTTCTTCGATCCCGCAGGTGGCGGCGACCCGGTCCTGTACCAGCACCTGTTCTGGTTCTTCGGGCACCCCGAAGTGTACATCATGATCCTGCCGGGCTTCGGCATGATCAGCCAGATCGTGGCAACCTTCAGCCGCAAGCCCGTGTTCGGCTATCTCGGCATGGCCTATGCCATGGTCGCGATTGGCGTCGTCGGCTTCGTTGTCTGGGCGCACCACATGTACACCACCGGTCTTGACGTAAATACGAAGATGTATTTCACCGCGGCGACCATGGTTATCGCAGTTCCAACAGGCGTGAAAATCTTCAGCTGGATTGCGACCATGTGGGGCGGTTCGATTGAATTCAAATCACCACTCGTATGGTCGATGGGCTTCATCTTCCTGTTCACCGTGGGCGGTGTGACCGGTGTGGTCCTGGCCAATGGCGGCGTGGACGATGTGCTGCATGACACCTATTACGTGGTAGCGCATTTCCATTACGTGCTGTCGATGGGTGCAGTATTCAGCCTGTTCGCGGGCTTCTATTACTGGTTCCCTAAGATGAGCGGCAAGATGCACAGCGAATTCCTCGCGCATCTGCACTTCTGGGTGTTCTTCATCGGGGTGAACGTAATCTTCTTCCCGCAACACTTCCTGGGGATGGACGGCATGCCGCGCCGGATCCCGGATTATCCGGAAGCGTTCACCTACTTCAACCAGGTTTCATCCTATGGCTACATGATCATGGCTGCTTCGATGGCGATCTTCTTCGTCAACCTGGCATATGCGTTCATTGCCGGTAAAAAAGCTGGCGATAATCCATGGGGAGAAGGCGCGACGACACTGGAATGGACCCTGTCCAGCCCGCCGCCTTATCACCAGTTCGAAACGCTGCCGGTGATCGAGGACCATCACGATTACCACGATCATCGCCCGGCAAGTGCCTGAGCGAATTGTCGCCTGGCGTAAGGGCGGCCGCGGATAAAAGGGGGTGGGGGTGTACCGGATGCGGTGCGCCCCCATCTTTCCAAAACCAAGGAGTAGGCCGAAAGGCTGCAACATAAACAGATGAATACCGCTGCACCGATCAAGACGCCGGCCCTGCCGACCGAATGGCGCGATTTCTACGCGCTGACCAAACCGCGCGTGATGAGCCTGGTAATCTTCACCGGTCTGTGCGGATTGCTGGCAGCACCCGGTTCGATCAATCCGGTAATCGGCTTCACCGCCATCCTGTGCATCGCGCTGGGAGCGGGTGGGTCGGGCGCATTGAACCAATGGCTGGAACGTGATCTCGACGCCGGGATGAAGCGCACTGCCGCTCGCCCGATTCCCGCAGGACGCATGGACCCGACCAATGCGCGTGATTTCGGCATCATGCTGTCAGTTGTCTCGGTACTGATCATGGGACTTGCAGTGGGTTGGCTCGCTGCCTCGATCCTGCTCATCTCAATCCTGTATTACGCCGTGATCTACACCATCTGGCTGAAGCCGCGCACGCCGCAGAATATCGTCATCGGCGGTGCAGCCGGGGCGTTTCCTCCGATGATCGGCTGGGTCGCGGTGACAGGTGATATCACCTTGATGCCGGTGTTGCTGTTCGCGATCATCTTCATGTGGACGCCGCCGCATTTCTGGGCGCTCGCGCTGTTCATAAAGAGCGATTACGCAAAGGTCGGCATCCCGATGATGCCGGTCGTCCGCGGTCAGGCTTCGACGCGCAAGCAGATACTGGTCTATTCCGTATTGCTGGTGCCGGTTGCAGCCGCACCATGGTTTATCGGCGGGACCGGCGCGATCTACGGGCTCATCGCGATTGCGCTTTCGCTGGCATTCCTGGCGCTGTCCATTCCCGTGGCGACGCGGATCTCAGAAGATGGCGACACCATGAAGCCGGAAAAGCGGCTGTTCGCTTTCAGCATCATCTATCTGTTCGCCCTGTTCGCTGCCCTGGTCGTGGACCGGGTCGCTGCCTATCAAGGATTTCCAACATGACCCCCGAAGAACTGGCCGAATATCGCCGTCGGCAGAAAAGCCGCAACTGGGTTCTGGGAGGTGTCCTCGTCTTTTTTGCAATACTGTTTTACGCCATTACCATTGTCCGCATGGGTGACTGAACATGACAAGTAGCGCCATCAGCAACAAGAACGCACGGGTTGGCCTGATCGCATTTCTCGGTGCGCTGGCAATGCTCGGCCTGGGATTTGCAGCGGTGCCTTTGTATCAAATGTTTTGCCAGGTCACCGGTTTCGGCGGCACTACCCAACGGGCCAGTGCGCAGGAGGCTGATCTGGCTGAACGGATGGCGGCCAGCGGCGGGGCGAAGCAAATCTCGATTCGATTCGACGGAAACACCGCGTTGGATGTGCCGTGGACGTTCCGCGCCGAACAACCAACCGATACGGTCCAGATCGGTGTGCGCGACATGGCTTTCTATATCGCCAAGAATAATAGTAATGTCCCGATTACGGGTACGGCGACATTCAATGTCGAGCCCGAACAGACCGGCAAATACTTCAACAAGATCCAGTGCTTTTGCTTCACTGAACAGACATTACAGCCGGGTGAAGAAGTCCGCATGCCGGTGCTGTATTACGTTGATCCGGCGATCATGCAGGACGAAAATGCCAGAGATGTAGAGCAGATCACGCTGAGTTACACGTTCCACAAGGCAATCGAGCCTGAGTCCTGAACCCGGCGGGCGACAAAATTGCTCGGCAAAAATTCCCGGAATGCCGCCCGAGGCACTGGACCTGAATACCATGGCCCATTAAGGGCATTCGAAACCGCTCTGACAGGATAAGAGATTCATGGCTGGCAAAGTAAACCACAGTTACCACATTCTGCCGCCCGATATCTGGCCGCTGGTAGCGTCCATTTCGGCGCTGACTTTTACCAGCGGCATGGTGCTGTTCATGCATGAAATGGCCAATGCCCATTTAGTGCTGGGTCTGGGTATCGCGGGCTTGATTGCCAGCTTCTTCAGCTGGTTTTCCAACATCGTGAAAGAAGCTGAGGAAGGCCATCATACGCCGGTCGTGCAGTTGCACCTGCGTTATGGGATGATCCTGTTCATTGCTTCCGAAGTGATGTTCTTCGTTGGCTGGTTCTGGAGCTGGTTTGATTTCGCGCTGTTCCCCAGCACGATCTCCGAAGTGATTGGCGGCCAGTGGCCACCAAAGGCAATCGAGGCGGTGATGGATCCGTTCGACCTGCCGCTGCTCAACACGCTGATCCTGCTGTGTTCGGGTACTACCGTGACCTGGGCGCACCACTCGCTGATCCACGGCGACCGCGACGGTTTGAAAAAAGGCTTGTGGGCAACAATCCTGCTGGGCATCCTGTTCTCGGCAATCCAGGCCTATGAATACAGCCACGCGCCGTTCGCGTTTGGCGGCAACACTTATAGCTCGGCATTCTACATGGCGACCGGCTTCCACGGTTTCCACGTTCTGGTCGGTACGATCTTCCTGATCGTCTGCCTCGTGCGCAGCTACAAGGGCCACTTCACCCCGCGCCAGCATTTCGGTTTCGAAGCGGCTGCGTGGTACTGGCACTTCGTTGACGTGGTGTGGTTGTTCCTGTTCATAGTCGTCTACGTCTGGGGCGGTTGGGGCGCTCAAATCCACTAATGCCCTCTGGCATCCCAGAAACTCCGATAGGGCAGCCGCGCATGGGCGAGGCTGCCCTTTTTGGTTTATGCCCGCGCTGCGGTGCACGGACGCTGTTTGGCGAGCTGACCAAATTCGCCGATCATTGCCGCGCCTGTTCGCTCGATTTCACCAAGTTTAACGTGGGTGACGGTCCGGCAGCCTTCCTGATCTTGATCATCGGGGCATTTGTGGTCGGTCTGGCGATGTGGCTGCAATTGTCATACGAGCCGCCGTTCTGGGTTCATGCCTTGCTGTGGATACCGCTAACCATCGGATTGGTCATCTACGGCCTGCGAGTTGCCAAGGCAGCTCTGGTCTTTGCCGAATATAGGAATCACGCGGGCGAGGCTGGCCGCGAGCCATGAAGATTCGTGATCTTCCTGTAGTGGCAACAATCGTAGTGCTGGCTGCCGTCGCGACGATGATCGCACTAGGTTTCTGGCAATTGGGGCGTCTGCAGGAAAAGGAAGCGCAGCTCGCGATCTATTCCGCTGCTCAGAATGACAATAGTGAGATCGCCTATCCGCGTGACGATGCATCGCTGGAGGCTGCGCTTTATCGTCGCAGCCGTTTCGACTGCGCGCAGGTAACGGACATAATTTCTGTTTCGGGCAGCTCCGCAAAAGGTGGCAGCGGCTGGGCCCACAAGGCCGAGTGCATCTTGCCGGATGGTTCCGCAGGCGAAGCTGCCCTGGGCTGGTCACGCAATCCGGCCGCGCCTGAATATACTGGTGGCCTGGTTGCCGGGGTCATCGCTCCGGGCGGCCGATTGGTGGCCGATCCTCCGCTTGCCGGGCTGGAACCGCTCGCAAAGCCTGATCCGGCGGACATTCCCAACAACCATCTGGCATATGCAGGGCAATGGTTCTTCTTCGCCATAACTGCGCTGGTGATCTTCTTCCTGGCCGTCCGGCGTCGGGGCAAGACATAATCCGTGCGTAGCAGGGCAAGTTGTCCCGCCTAAAGCGCCTCTCGCTTGCCCTCGCATCACTGCACAGCTAACCGCGCAATTGCTATGGAATATATCTCGACCCGCGGCGCTGCGCCGAAACTCACGTTCGAAGGTGCCACGCTCGCCGGTCTGGCCGACGATGGCGGCCTGTACCTGCCCACGCAATGGCCGCAATTCAGCGAAGGCGAAATCGCCATTATGGCGGGGCTGCCCTACGCCGAACTGGCCGCAAGGATCATGCTGCCCTTCGTGGGTGACAGCCTGACTCAGGTTGAATTGGCCGAACTTTGCAAGCAGGCCTATGGCCGCTTCTCCCACGCAGCCGTGACGCCGCTGACGCAATTCGATGAACAGCAATGGCTGTTGGAACTGTTCCACGGCCCCACGCTAGCGTTCAAGGACGTAGCGCTGCAATTGCTGGGCTTGCTGTTTGAGAAATTTCTGACTCGCAGCAAGGATCATCTGACCATCGTCGGCGCAACCAGCGGCGATACCGGATCGGCGGCGATTGATGCCGTGGCCGGACGTGAGCGGATCGACATCTTCATGCTCCACCCCAAGGGCCGGGTGAGCGATGTCCAGCGCCGCCAGATGACCACAGTCCGAGCGCCCAACGTCCACAATATCGCCATCGAGGGCAGTTTTGACGACGCGCAGGCAATGGTGAAGCGGGTGTTCCGCGATCCGGCGATGAATTCGCGGTTCAACATCGGCGCGGTAAATTCGATCAACTGGGCACGGCTGATGGCGCAGGTGGTGTATTATTTTGCCGCCGCGCTGCAATTGGGCGCTCCGCAGCGCAAGGTAGCATTTTCAGTCCCAACCGGCAATTTCGGCGATGTATTCGCGGGCTACGTCGCGGCAAAGATGGGGCTGCCGATCGAGCGGCTGATCGTGGCGACCAACATCAACGATATTCTCCACCGCGCCCTGTCGGAAGGCGATTATTCCGCCGGTACAGTCACGCCCACCGCCGCCCCATCGATGGATATACAGGTCAGTTCCAATTTCGAGCGATTGCTGTTCGATTGCGGCGGGCGTGACGGCGCCGCAATGGCGGCTCAGATGGCAGGGTTCGAAGCCGACAAGGCAATGCGGCTGACCAACGCCCAGCGCGCCAATACTTCGCGTGATGCTGCGGGGCTGTTCACCAGCGCGCGCGCCGACGCGGCCCAGATGTCCCAGGCGATGCGCTGGGCAAGCGAGTGCTGCGGCGAGGTAATCGATCCGCACACGGCGATCGGCCTTCACGCCGCCCGTGAAGCCGGCCTTGCATCCGATATTCCGGTTGTAACTCTGGCCACCGCTCATCCTGCGAAATTTCCCGATGCGGTAGAACGCGCGACCGGCCAACGCCCGCAATTGCCCGCGCGCGTCGGCGATCTGTTCGCCCGCGAAGAAGCCTATGACGAATTGACGGGCGACTATGACGCGGTGACCGCGTTCATCGCCGAACGCGCGACGCCCAGTTCGTAATGGCTAAACTTATAGAACAGCCGCTGATCCTCGAGGGCACGGCATGGGACGATTACGGACTGGTCGACAGCGGCGATGGCCGCAAGCTCGAACGCTATGGCCCATACCGGTTCATACGCCCCGAACCGCAGGCGATGTGGCAACCGCGTTTTTCCCAGTGGGAAGCGCAGGCTGAATTTGTGCCCGGTTCCGACGAGGATGGCGGTGGACGCTGGCTGTATGACAATCCGGTGCCGGAAGAAGGCTGGCCGCTTAAATGGCGCGAAGTCGATTTCACTGCACAGTGTACCCCGTTCCGGCATCTCGGTTTCTTCCCCGATATGGCACCGGTATGGGACTGGATGCGCGGACAGTTGGAAGGGCGGACCGATGCGCAAACGCTCAACCTGTTCGGCTATACCGGCGTTGGCAGTCTGGCGCTGAGCCAACATGGTCCGGTGACCCATGTCGATGCGTCCAAGAAGTCCGTGGCGCAGGCGCGCGAAAATGCTGAGCTGGCCGGGATGGAGGATCGCCCGATCCGCTGGCTGGTCGACGATGCGGCGAAGTTCACCGCACGCGAAGTGCGGCGGGAAAAACGCTATGACGGGATCATCCTGGACCCGCCCAAATTCGGGCGCGGGCCGAAGAACGAGACATGGCGCATCGAGGACAGTCTGGCGCCTCTGGTGGGCGATTGCCGCGATCTGCTGGATGCCGACAGCAAATTCCTGTTCCTGACGGTTTATGCCGTGCGAATGTCCAGCCTGGCGATGGGTGGTTTGCTGGCGGAACAATTCGCCGAATTGCCCGGCACCATCGAACATGGCGATCTCGCGGTCCGCGAAGAGGGCGAGGGGGGCCGATTGCTGCCGACTGCAATTTTCGCGCGCTGGCGAAATACCGTCTAAGGGGCAAGAATGGCCGATTCGCTTATCCTGGAAGTTGCCGATTTCGAACATGATGTCCTGACCGGCATCTACTCCGAAGAAACGGGCAAACCGCAGCCGCTGCGCATCAGCATGGCTGTGACCCTCAAATGTCAGGATCGTTACGAACCCGACACGCCGCTGGAAGCCAGCAAGAATTACATGGATTTGAAATTCGCTGCCAGCGAAGGCCTGCCGCCCGGCGTACATTTCAAGCTTATCGAAGCGGTTGCCGACCATATTATTGAGACTTTGCTGGTGCAGGATGACCGGATCGAAGCGGTCACGGTCAAGATCGTGAAGCTGGCTATTGCCGAAGCGAACGAGAAAATCGGCATCACCCTGACGCGGCAGCGGCGCTGACACCAGTGCAGGCAGTGCTCAGAATCGAAGGCTTGCCAATGGGCGCGCTCGATGCGGCAGCGGAATTCCATCGGATCTGGCTTGCGCAAGCGCGTGATGCTTTGCGCGGAGAGGCGGATTCGCTGGTCATAGTTATACCGCTGGCACCCACCGATCACCGCGATTGGAGGCGGGGCATCGCCCGCGATCTGGCACGCGAATTGGCACCCAAACGAGTAAACCTGGTGGCGGGCGATGATCCAGATGCCATTGCCGCGACGCTGGAATATCTCGGCCGTGCACCCGGCGTAACCGGCCAATTGCTGCCGGTATCTGGCCAAGGTGCGGGAAATCCGGCAGGATAGGGGGATGGATGATTTAATCGCCCCAAATGCAGATGAAGGCCCTCCACTGGTCGATACATTCCAGCGGCGGATTACTTATTTGCGCCTGTCGGTCACGGACCGCTGCGATCTGCGCTGTTCCTATTGCATGCCGGAAAAGATGAAGTTCCTGCCCAAGGCGGAAGTCCTGTCGCTGGAGGAATTGCACCGGCTTGCACTCGCCTTCATCGCGCGCGGAGTGCGCAAGATCCGGCTGACTGGCGGGGAACCATTGGTCCGGCGCGATATGATTGATCTGGTTCAAGCGCTGGGGCGGGAAGTCGGCAGCGGCCTGGATGAACTGACCCTCACGACAAACGGTACGAGGTTGACCGAATTTGCCGAACCGCTGGCGGCGGCGGGTGTTCGGCGGGTAAATGTCTCGCTCGACACACGCGATCCGGCGCTGTTCGAACGGCTGACCCGGCGCGACCAATTGGCGCAAGTGCTGGACGGAATCGCGGCGGCAAAGTCGGCCGGGCTGCAGGTCAAGATCAACACGGTGGCGCTGAAAGGCCTCAATGAAATCGAGCTGCCTGACCTGATTGGCTGGGCGCATGGGCAGGGGCATGAGATCACTCTGATCGAAGTCATGCCGCTTGGCGAAGTCGATGGCGACCGGATTGACCATTATCTGCCTCTCGGCGCGGTGCAGGACCGGCTCGAAGCACAGTGGACACTAACCCCTTCGCCCCATCGTACCGGCGGCCCGGCGCTCTATTTCGACATTGCGGCAACGGGCGGCAGGCTCGGCCTGATTACTCCGCTGACCAATAATTTCTGTGAAGGCTGCAACCGCCTACGGGTGACTGCTACCGGCCAGCTTTACCCCTGCCTTGGCGGCGGTGAACGGGTGGACCTGCGCGCCGCCATGCGTTCTGATGATCCGGCAACTCAGTTCCGCGCAGCGATAGACGAGGCAATGCGGATCAAGCCGGAACGGCACGCCTTCCGTATAGATACACGCGGGGAAGCGCCGGCGCTGCCGCGCCACATGTCAATGACCGGGGGCTGAGCGATGGCGGTAAAGGTGTTGTTTCTTGGCCCACTGGCTGACTTGGCCGGGGCTGCCCAAATGGATTTGCCCGCGCCGCTCGACTGGGCAGGGCTGCTTGCCGCAGTACCCGCTGCTGTTGCCTTGCAATTGACCGAGGCGCGCGTGCATGTTGCCTGCGCAGGCCGGGTGCTGGCTGACAAGACTGAACTGCGTGCGTTGGACGGTGCCGAAATTGCCCTGCTGCCGCCGGTCAGTGGGGGTTGAGGCGCCGCGATGCGCGATATTCGTCTATTGCCGCAGATGTTCATTCCCGGCACGCTGATCGGCCCATTCACGCAGGCTAACCCGGGGATGGGCGGTGTTTGCACTTTCGTCGGAGAAGTGCGCGGCGAGGCTGATGTGGAGGCGTTGGAGCTTACGCATTACGCGCCGCTGACGCTGCCAGGCATGCATGAACTGGCGGACGGTGCGTTCGAGCGGTTCGAACTGATGGGCTTGCTAATGGTCCACCGGATCGGGGTGCTGAAAGTCGGCGAACCGATCGTCTGCGTCTCTGCCGCCGCAGCCCATCGGCGTGCTGCAATCGGCGCGGTCGATTTCTGCATGGACCACCTCAAGAGCGCTGCCTGGTTCTGGAAACGCGAGCTCCGCAGCGACGGATGGCACTGGATCCAGCCGCGCGCCCAGGATCATGACGATCTGAAGCGCTGGGACTAGTTTTCCCGAATTTGATTCAGGTCAAAGCGCTGCTGGCGTGATCGCGGCAATGCTTCTCCCAACGCAAGGGAGTAATTATCATGTCCAATCATCTGTCCCGCGAATTGCTTTCCGACCAAGCCAATGTAGTCGCAGTGCCGAGCGTTCCCGAGATTCGCCAGCCAGTGCAGGTGGATCGCAGCTTTGAAATGCCGACCGGGCTCTATGTGACGGCTGCCGCCTGTTATGTTGGTTTCCTCGCCATTCTGGTCACTGTCTTTGCCAGCCCCGGGCTTATCATCCCGATGGCGGTCTTCATGACTTTCCTGGTCGGATTTTTCGGTGTTCCGGCCGCCTGGACCAGAATGGCGCCCGGCAGTGCAAAGCGTCCGATAGCTTGGAACCAGTTCAGTAGCAGGGGTATTTCGACCCTGACGGGGCGCCTGTCCGCTGGTGATGCAACCGTCCAGATGCTGATCCTGCCGGTGCTGGTGGTGATGTGGGCCTTGGCCGTGGCGACCATCGCTGCCTTGGTT
>JBFEKH010000007.1:0-48442 GCA_041552775.1 Allopontixanthobacter sp. | reverse complement strand
CCTATTCTGTTGAAAAAGTCCGCTCTTTTGAAGGCCGAATAGTTTTCTTCTAATTGCCGCTGCCGCTACGACACATTGCTGCACCGCTCCGCTAAAGATGATTCAATTTGAGCGACCATGCGCAGTAAAATTACGCGCCGAGAGTTTTTCAACAGAATAGGGCCGTTAGCTGCCATTCGACTATTGCCAGTTCCCGCCGATCAACGCAGCTGCACACTTTCCTACATGCCGCCGCAGCATTACCGTTGATCCCATGTTCAAACGTTGCCTCTCGCTGCCAATCCTCGCGCATGAATATTGCGCCGTGCTGGCCGAACATTTTAATTTCCGCAAAGCCGGAAGCTGTCACTTTACCCTCGTCAAACCCGCAGAAATGCTGGCATCGCGGTGCCGGACAGCAAATGTTGGATGTGTCACTTATGTAACCCTGGCCGGGCCGTCCACAGCAAAGGGAAGGCATGGCTTGCAGGGCGTGCGCCACGTTCCCATATTGGCTTCAAGCAAGCGGCGCTGCGGTGCTGCACAGAAAATCGAAAGTCAGATATGAGCCTTTTCCCTCTTCTCCCCCTGCGCGATATCGTCGTGTTTCCCGGCATGGTTGTGCCATTGTTCGTTGGCCGCGATAAATCGGTTGCCGCATTGGAAGCGGCGATGGAAGGTAACAAGGATATCTTCCTGCTGGCCCAGCTGGACCCCGGTTGTGACGATCCGGAGCGGGATGATATGTATGATACCGGCGTGGTTGCGCAGGTCCTGCAATTGCTGAAACTGCCCGACGGCACTGTGCGTGTGCTGGTCGAAGGGACTGCCCGGGCCGAGCTGGAACGGTTGCGGCCCGAAGGCGATTTCGTAGTTGCGGAAGTGACCGTTGCCGAGGCGCAAACCGTCTCCGGCAGTGAAATCACCGCCATGATGCGCAGCGTCGTCGAACAATTCGGCGAATATGCGAAGCTCAACAAGAAGCTGGGCGAGGGCGCGGGCGACGATCTGGGCGAGATCGACGATGCCGGCGCGCTGGCTGATGCCATCGCGGCATCGATCAACACCAAGGTTTCCGACAAGCAGGCGCTGCTGACTGAGCCGGACCCGCGCAAGCGGCTCGAAATGGTCATGTCCTTCATGGAAGGCGAGCTGTCCGTGCTGCAGGTCGAACGCAAAATTCGCGGCCGCGTGAAGCGGCAGATGGAAAAGACCCAGCGCGAATATTACCTCAACGAACAGATGAAGGCGATCCAGAACGAACTGGGCGGCGAGGGTGAAGACGGCGATGAAATGGCCGAACTTCAGAAGAAAATCGACACGCTGAAAATGTCGAAGGAAGCCAAGGCCAAGGCTCAGTCCGAGCTCAAGAAGCTCAAGGGCATGCAGCCGATGAGCGCCGAGGCTACCGTCATCCGCAATTACCTCGATGTGCTGCTCGGCCTGCCGTGGGGCAAGAAATCGAAGCTGACCAAGGACATCGCCAAGGCGCAGGAGATTCTTGACGAGGATCACTATGCGCTCGACAAGGTGAAAGACCGGATCATCGAATATCTCGCGGTACAGGCACGGACCAACAAGCTGAAGGGCCCGATCCTGTGCCTCGTCGGCCCTCCGGGTGTCGGCAAGACCAGTCTCGGCAAGTCGATTGCCCGTGCGACGGGCCGCGAATTCGTGCGCCAGTCGCTTGGCGGCGTGCGCGATGAAGCGGAAATCCGCGGCCATCGCCGGACCTATATCGGATCACTGCCGGGCAAGATCGTGACCAACCTCAAGAAGGCTGGCACGTCCAACCCGCTGTTCCTGCTCGACGAGATCGACAAGCTGGGTCAGGATTTCCGCGGCGATCCGGCTTCTGCGCTGCTCGAAGTGCTCGATCCGGAACAGAATTCGAAATTCCAGGACCATTATCTGGAACTGGATCTCGACCTGTCGGACATCATGTTTGTCACCACGGCGAACAGCCTGAACCTGCCACAGGCCCTGCTCGACCGGATGGAGGTCATCCGGCTAGAAGGCTACACGGAAGATGAAAAGGTCGAGATTGCCCAGCGTCACCTGGTCGCAAAGCAGGTCGAGGCACATGGCCTGACGGAAGGCGAGTTCGAGCTTACCGAAGAGGCGCTGCGTGACCTGATCCGTTACTACACCCGCGAAGCAGGGGTGCGGACACTGGAACGGGAAATCGCCCGACTAGCCCGCAAGAGCCTGCGCAAGATTCTGGAAAAGGAAGTCACCAGCGTCACGATCACGCCGGAAAACCTCCGTGATTTTGCAGGCGTGCGAAAATTCAAGCACGGCATGAGCGAGGAAGAAGCCGAGATCGGCCTGGTCACCGGACTTGCGTGGACCGAAGTTGGCGGTGAATTGCTGTCAATCGAAAGCGTGACGACCCCGGGCAAGGGCGAAGTCAAGACGACCGGCAAGCTGGGCGAGGTGATGAATGAAAGCGTCGCAGCAGCGTTCAGCTTCGTCAAATCGCGCGCGCCAGCTTACGGCATCAAACCGTCGATCTTCCAGCGCAAGAACATCCACATCCACTTGCCCGAAGGTGCGGTACCGAAAGACGGACCAAGCGCGGGCGTGGGCATGGTTACTTCGATCGTTTCGACATTGACCGGCATTCCGGTTCGGCCTGATGTCGCCATGACGGGCGAAGTTACGCTGCGAGGACGGGTGCTGCCTATTGGCGGGCTGAAGGAAAAGCTGCTTGCGGCCCTGCGCGGGGGCATAAAGATCGTGCTTATCCCGGAAGAGAACATGAAGGATCTGGCCGAAATTCCGGACAATGTGAAAGCCGGGCTGGAGATCATTCCGGTGAACCATGTCGACCGGGTTCTGGAAATTGCGCTGACTGCAATTCCGGCACCGATCGAATGGACCGAGGCAGACGATCTGGCCAGCCAGCCTAGCGGCGCATCTGGTTCGGGAGCATCTTCGCTGACAGCACACTAAAATTGCTGCGCTGCCGCGAATCAGTACGGTGTCGAACCATCGCGCTGACGGACTTTGCGAACCAATGGTGGGCGAATTCCACCATTGGTTCGCAAAAATTCAGATTTTATCGCAAATGGGCCATCTTCAGCCCGAATTGCCTTTGACAGTGCGCGGAAAAATCCCTTCAATCGCCAATCTTCGAAGCGGCGAATCTCCATGGTCGTTTCAGCAGGGAAATAGGGGTTTCTACATATGAACAAGAACGATCTGATCAGCGCGGTTGCCGATTCCAGTGGCCTGTCCAAAAGCGATTCAGCCAGCGCGGTCGAAGGTGTTTTCGAAGCGATAACAAAATCGCTCTCCGGCGGTGATGAAGTCCGCCTCGTCGGTTTCGGTACTTTTTCAGTGGCCAAGCGTAAGGCCTCGACCGGCCGCAATCCGCGTACTGGTGAACCGATGACGATCAAGGCATCGAACCAGCCCAAGTTCAAGGCCGGCAAGGGCCTCAAGGACGCTGTAAACTAAGACGAGATTTGGTGCATTCGGTGGCCTGATTTCTGGCCCGACACACCGGAAGGCTGCTTGCAAACAAAAAAGCCGCGCTTGCCAATGGCAGGCGCGGCTTTGTTTTGGAGATCGGTCAACCGGACCTTATTCGGCGATCTTGATCAATGCAGTCGGCGGCGTCTGGGTCCGCTTGTTGATCTTCCATTCGAGAGTTTTCCCGGCAGGCGTTTCAACCGGGCCTTCGTCAGTATTGTTGGCCAGAACTTCCCCATCGGTCACAATCCGAAATGTTCCGTCCAGTTCGGGAATGATCGGCAATTCTCCGCCATCATCCTGATTGCCCATTTTGGAAAATGCGCCCGCCATACCTGCCATCATGCCCTGAAACGGGTTGCCCCCTGATTGGACCGAGAAACCAGGCGCGTCGACCCGTACCGCACCGCCTTCGCGATTGGCGACCTGCACAAAGAAGTTAGACATCGGAAAACGTTCGATCGTCGGGAAAAGGAAATCATGGTCCAAGCGGCCCGCGATAGCGAACTCAACCGAGAACAGGCCGTCGCCTTTGTTCTCAACCGTATTCCAGCCTTTCTGGCGGCGGAGACGGCTGGCCAGCTCTTCGGCCGCTTCAGGATCCGCCGGATCGATACCGCCGAGCATGGCGCTCATCATTTCGGCTTCCTGTTTCTGGGACTTGATTTTCTCTTCGAGTCCAGATTCCCAATCGCGCTTCTGCTCGGCGATTTCATCTATCGTGCATGTGCGTTCCTCGAAATCGTCATCGGAATAGCAAGGCTGCTCGATGAATTCATTGTCCGCAATCTCGGCCTTGTTTCCCAATTCAGCCAGTTTGCTGAGGGCGAGCAGGTATATTTCCCCGTCGTAGGAATAGGCAAAGGTGCCGCCGTTCTTCAAATCAAGCTGGGAAGTGAACTTCCCCGGCGAAAGCAGGCATCCTGTAAGCAACATGACTATGGCTGCAGCCAATGACATTGCACCAACGCGTTTGATTGAATTCCCTAACTGCATGCTTTGCCCCCTCTTGTCGTTTAGTCGCCCCGAGTCGCTACAGCATAAAGTGCAATTGCTGCAGCATTGGAAACATTCAGGCTTTCAATAGCATCGCCAATGGGAAGCCGGGCCAATGCATCACAGTGCCCGGCAATGTTCTGCCGCATCCCGTCACCTTCTGCCCCCAAAACCAGCGCTACCGGACCAGTGGGAAGTGCTTCGCCCAAAGTGGACTCGGTATCGCCGGTCAGGCCGATCCGCCAGTAACCGGCCTCTGCCATCTGCTCCATCGCACGGGCCAGGTTGACCACCCGCACCCACGGGACAACTTCAAGCGCTCCGGAAGCGGACTTTGCCACCACGCCCGATTCAGGCGGGGCATGGCGGTCCTGCGTGACAATGGCCGCTGCACCGAATGCCGCAGCCGAGCGCAGAATTGCGCCGACATTGTGGGGGTCGGTGACCTGATCCAGAACCACGATCACGCGGCCATCGGCAAGATCCAGAACCTCGTCGAGGCCAATTTCTTCCAGCGGCGCGCATTCCAGTACCAGCCCCTGATGAGGGGTATCACGAGTAACAAGCCGCGCCAGATCTGCTGCCTGAGCATACTCCACAGGGAAACCTTCAGGCAATTCCCCGCGCAGTTCCGCAATGGCCTCCCTAGTTGCCCACAATTTCCGATGCGCGCGCTCGGGGTTCATAAGCGCAGCTTCAACGGCATGACGGCCCCACAGCCGTACTTGACCGGTGCTTGCTCGCCCGCTGCCGCGGCCGCCTTGCATCCGGCCTGCCCGGCCGCGAAGCGCCCGCTTGCGATCTGGCTGTGCGCCGGTGTTGCGGTCTGTCATGTTACGAAAACTCCGTGAAATGCTGCTTGTAGCCGCGCCATGCCAGTCACCCCATTGACAGGCAAGCGCCGCTTCGCCATTGGGGCGCCTCTCGGTCGATAGGCTCCTTAAATGGAGCCGCCACAACCGCGGTTAATTCCGCAATTGGCAAGCTAGTGGACAGGTGGCCGAGTGGTTAAAGGCAGCAGACTGTAAATCTGCCCGCGCAAGCGTACGCTGGTTCGAATCCAGCCCTGTCCACCACTTGCCGCAGTCTCTCGGTCCATCGAATATGAAGGTCGCAAATGTCCACAGGCCTTGCCCCCGGTAACCTGTCCCGATATTCGTCTGGCATGAAACAAAACAACCATCCCGTTATCTCCGCGACCGGCCTGTTTACGCCTAAGGAAAGCATTTCGAACGCGGAATTGGTCGCTAGTTACAATTCCTATGTCGATCTGTTCAATCGCGAGAATGCAGCAGCAATTTCGAGTGGAAAAATAGAAGCGCTTCAGCCGAGTTCCGTTGAATTTATTGAAAAAGCCAGCGGAATCAAGGCACGCCATGTGGTCGCCAAGAAGCCGGTGCTGGACCCCAGAATCATGTCACCGCGATGGAAAGAACGCGGGAATGACGAACTGTCGATGATGGCAGAAATCGGTGTGATCGCGGCAAGGCAGGCGCTGAAGCGGGCAGGGCGTGATCCGGCCGATGTCGATGCCGTGTTGTGCGCCGCGTCGAATATGGAGCGAGCCTATCCGGCCATGGCGATCGAAATACAGCAGGCACTGGGGATCGATGGTTTCGCGTTCGATATGAATGTTGCCTGCTCCTCCGCAACGTTCGCAATACAAACGGCGGCTGATTATGTGCGGTCAGGGAGCGCCAAATCTGTCCTCGTAGTAAGCCCGGAAATTACCAGCGGACATTTGAACTGGCGCGACCGGGACAGCCATTTCATCTTTGGCGACGTAGCGACTGCGGTTTTGGTCGAAGACGCTTCGATCGCACCAGATTCGCATTGGGATATCCTCGGTACGAAGTTGAAGACTGTCTTTTCCAACAACATTCGCAATAACTTCGGATTTCTCAATCGAGCCGATCCCGACAATGCAAATAATGTTGACAAATTGTTCGTCCAGGAAGGTCGCAAGGTCTTCAAGGAAGTTGTGCCGATGGTATCGACCATGATCCTGGCAGAGGCTGATCGCCTTGAAATCAACGCAAGTGGCTTGCGGCGATTGTGGCTGCATCAGGCGAATGCCGGCATGAACCGTTTGATCGCACACCGGGTTCTGGGCCATGAAGCCGAAGCGGATGAGAGCCCGACTGTTTTGGACAGTTACGGGAATACTTCCAGCGCCGGTTCGATTATCGCGTTTCACTTGCACAATGATGACCTGAAAGCAGGCGATATTGGCTTGATTTGCAGTTTTGGCGCCGGATATTCAGCTGGTACCGTCTTTGTGCAGAAGGTTGGCTGACCGCCGGCATTGTTCGGTGGTCAGGCATGTACTGCTTGTATTTTACTAGGCAATTGGACGGTGAGCGCTTGTCGCCAACAGCCTCAACCCCTAGGTGTTAGGAATGGCCGGAGAACTTCTCGACAATAAAGGCCGGGGCGATGCAGCATGGCAGTGGCCTGCGATCCATCCGGAAGGGCGAAAATTCGGCCTGATTGCCGTCGCAATCAGTCTGGTGTTTCTGCTCATTTTCGATTGGGAGTTGGTCGGCTGGCCTCTACTCGCACTGAGCGGCGGAGTTTTCGCGTTTTTTCGTGATCCGGAGCGGGTTGTTCCTCAAAACGATTCCTGGATACTGTCACCGGCGGACGGGTTGGTTTCCATGATTGCCGAGGTCGATCCGCCGGCGGAACTGCAAGGCGATGATGGGACTGGAGTAATTGGCTTGCCCGAGGGCAAGGTAACCAGAATATCAATATTCATGAGTGTGTTCGATGTTCACATCAATCGTGCGCCGATTGGCGGCGTGGTTCGGCGATTGATCTATATTCCCGGCAAATTCATGAACGCCGATCTGGACAAGGCGAGCGACGAGAACGAGCGACAGCACATTCTGATGGAGCGCGGTGACGGTGTTGCAATCGGTTTTACGCAAATTGCCGGATTGGTCGCGCGGCGGATTGTTCCCTTTGTCAAACCGGGCGATATGGTGGCCGTGGGGCAGCGTGTCGGACTAATCCGGTTCGGAAGCAGGGTCGATGTCTATCTGCCCGCAGGCACCGATGCGAAGGTGCTGATCGGTCAGAAGATGATCGCCGGCGAAACTGTTCTGGCCGAGATTGGCCGACAACAATTACTGGAAGGTATCGCGCATTGAACGATAAAGCGCGACTTGGCCCCAAGTCAGCCGAAAATGAGGCGCCTCTCGCACGGCGCGGTCCAAAGGGTCTGTCGCTGCGTGCGGTGGTACCCAATGCAATTACGGCTGCAGCACTGTGTTCCGGCCTGACCGGTATTCGTTTCGCAATATCGGGCGAATGGCCCGAGGCAATCTATGCGGTGATCCTGGCGGGCGTGCTGGACGGCATCGACGGCCGGATCGCCCGCCTGCTCAAGGCGCAGTCACGGTTCGGGGCAGAACTGGATAGCCTGGCCGATTCACTATCCTTCGGGATGGCGCCGGCCTTGATCCTGTATCTGTGGACCTTGCAGGAAATCCCCCGGATCGGGTGGTTTGCATCGCTTGCCTTCGCCATTTGCTGTGCGCTGCGTCTGGCGCGCTTTAACGCGCAAATCGATACTGACGAGCAACCGCACAAGTCGGCGGGATTCCTTACCGGTGTCCCGGCGCCGGTGGGCGCGGGGCTTGCGTTTCTGCCGTTCTATCTGTGGATGGCCACCGGCTACGAAGAATTTCGAAATCCTGTGGCAATGGGGCTGTGGATGGCATTGATCGCCTTCCTGATGATTTCCAACGTTGCGACACTCAGCTGGACTTCACTCAGGCCGCGCCGGAATGTCCGGCTGGAACTGATAGCATTGGTCGGTATCGTGTTCGCGGCCCTGTTGCTGGAGCCATGGTGGACACTCGCTGTTATCTCGGCAGGATATATGGCTCTGATGCCCTATGGCATGATCAAATACAGCCGGATCAGGCGGCAACGGGCAGCGCAGCAGCTTTCCGGCGAACAATCGGACGGGACCCAGCTGCCCGGGTGACATGCCGTACCCGGAACGAGGGTTCTGCCTGCGACCGTTCAAATTGTTCGATCTTGGACATAACTGAGTTATAATGTTCCCCATCGCGGACCCGGGCGCTGAGCTCGCGGTAGGCGCGTGTCCCGCGCAGGCCACTGTCCGTCAGAACGGCTACTGCCACGGCGGCGGCGAGGGCGAACAGGGCAACAATCAAAAAGCCAAGCATCGTCATAACTTTCTATCCTGTTCCACATCCGTCACTTCAAAACTCGGTTGACAGCCTGTGGATAATAGGTGGAAAACAATCATGCAGCGGGGTTTGTTCCCCGGTAGAGTCAATGTTCTCTATTTGTTCTGCCCTGTCAAGCGCATTTTGCGCTCGAATTGCCGCTTTTTGCGATTTTAGTGGGTGGCAATTTCCCAGACTGCCCGCTAAAGCGCCGCGTCCGCTGAGAATCCCTGCGAATGTTCGCCGGGTCAATGCGGGCAAATTCACATGGAATGCGCTCATACCGGTGCCTGACGCGGGATTTCCGCATTTGGTTCCAGCTTTCCAGAGGAACAACCGGAAGGAATTATCTTATGGCGGCACCTACCGTCTCAATGCAGCAATTGATCGAAGCCGGATCGCATTTCGGCCACCAGACCCACCGCTGGAATCCGCGCATGAAGCCGTATATTTTCGGCGCGCGTAACGGTGTTCACATCATCGACCTGTCGCAGACCGTGCCTTTGTTCGCTCGGGCTCTCGACTTCGTCACTGCCACCGCCCGCTCCGGCGGCAAGGTTCTGTTCGTCGGCACCAAGCGCCAGGCGCAGGACCCGATTGCAGAAGCAGCCCGTCGCAGCGGCCAGCATTTCGTCAACCACCGCTGGCTGGGCGGCATGCTGACCAACTGGCAGACCATTTCCGGTTCGATCAAGCGTCTCAAGACCCTTGAAGAGCAGCTTTCGGGCGAAGTATCCGGCCTGACCAAGAAGGAAATCCTTCAGCTGACACGCGAACGTGACAAGCTGGAAATGTCCCTTGGCGGTATCCGCGACATGGGCGGCATTCCGGACGTAATGTTCGTGATCGACGCCAACAAGGAAGAGCTCGCCATCAAGGAAGCCAACGTTCTTGGTATTCCGGTGGTCGCGATTCTCGACACCAATGTCGATCCCTCGGGCATTTCGTTCCCGGTTCCGGGCAACGACGACGCGGCCCGCGCCGTGCGCCTGTATTGTGATGCGATTGCCGATGCCGTTCTGGCCGGCAAGGGCGGGGCAGTTGTCGATTCCGGCATTGATGTCGGCGAGATGGCCGAACCACCAGCAGAAGTTACTGCCTGATAATGGCCCGGGCTCCGCAAGGAACCCGAAACGTCACATTTACAAATTAGGGCGCCGGACCAGTCAGCAAATGACTGTCCGGCGCTCGAAACTATTTAAAGAAGGATACATCTGATGGCTGCTTACACTGCCGCTGACGTAAAAGCCCTGCGCGACAAGACCGGCGCGGGCATGATGGATTGCAAGAAAGCCCTGGACGAGACCAATGGCAATGTCGAAGCCGCAGTTGACGCGCTGCGTACCAAGGGCCTCGCCGCAGCACAGAAGAAATCGAGCCGGACCGCTGCAGAAGGCCTCGTCGGCGTTGCCGTTGAAGGCACCAAGGGCGTTGCTGTCGAAGTGAACTCCGAAACCGATTTCGTCGCCAAGAATGACCAGTTCCAGGATTTCGTGCTCAAGACGACAGAAGCCGCGCTGAACGTGGCTGGCGACGATGTCGAAGCGCTCAAGGCTGCTGCCTATCCGACCGGCGGCACCGTGGCTGACAAGCTGACCGACAATGTTGCGACCATTGGTGAAAACCAGCAGGTTCGCCGCATGAAGAGCGTTGCCGTGTCCAGCGGCATGGTGGTGCCTTACGTGCACAACGCCGCCGCGACCAACCTCGGCAAGATCGGCGTGCTGGTTGCGCTGGAAAGCGATGCGGGCGCCGACGTGCTCGAACCGCTGGGCAAGCAGCTCGCCATGCACATCGCCGCGGCTTTCCCGCAGGCGCTGAACGCCGAAGGCCTTGATGCCGACCTGATCGAACGCGAACGCGCGATCGCTGCGGAAAAGGCTGCCGAAAGCGGCAAGCCCGCCGAAGTGCAGGCCAAGATGGTCGATGGCGCAATCAAGAAATTCGCCAAGGAAAACGCGCTGCTCAGCCAAGTTTTCGTTATGGACAACAAGACCTCCATCGAAGACGTGGTAGCGCAGGCTGCCAAGGCTGCCGGCAAGTCGATCACCCTGACCGACTACGTCCGCTTCCAGCTTGGTGAAGGCATCGAAAAGGAAGAAAGCGACTTCGCAGCAGAAGTTGCGGCCGCCGTTAAGGGCTAAGCCCGAACAAGGCACTTTCTGAAAATCAGAAGCGGGCAGGGTGGCATAGTCACTCTGCCCGTTTTTTTGTGCCCGTTTTTTTGAGCCCGTTCCACTGGCCGGAGCTTTGCCCGTGCGAATGTAGGAAACTGCCCCTGCGCAGGGTTACATAAGTTAAACATCCAACATTTGCTGTCTGGCTCGAAAACTCCAGGAATCATGAGGGTTTGATGGGAATGGAGTGACACATTCGCCCTGTCAGGAAATTAAAATCCTGTGACGCCGGGCTATGCGAAAATTTCTTACATTTCGTGAATGCGGGTCAGGCGTCAGGCCGCTATGAAGCGTGTCGAGAATTCACATTTCAAGGAGCACCGATTTAATGCCGGGAGCTTATCAGGATGGGTGCTTGTAGGAAAATCATCGGCTCGCATTCAGCCGAAGGGAGATCACTACAATAGGTGAGTTCTGATCCGGACGGATCGGGTCAGGCTGTCACCGCTGCCCGCTTGGTCCTATAGTCTTGGTGTTGGTCGGCTTTTGGGGATGAGTGCATGTGTCACCGTCATTCAAATAGCTATACTGTCCCCGGAATTCCAGCCGCTGCATTATCCGACACCCGGCACCAACTCCACCAGCCAGATCGTCGGCTGGGTGAACATCCTTAGCGGGATGAGGCTGGTGCCAAGGCCTGCGCCGACCACCAGCACCTTGCCGTTTTCGTCGATCCGGCCGCAGGCGTAGCGCTCGCCGTAGTCGGACATTGTCGCGGGTGCGCCGCCCCAGGGGTAGGCGATTTGGCCGCAATGCGTGTGACCGGCCAGCATCAGCGGGACGGAGCGCGGCATTCTGGGAAACGGGTCCGGGCTGTGGCTGAGCATGATCGGCAAGCCGGACAATTGCTCCATCGCCGCCAATGTGCCCCGGATATCGGCGCGGTGGGTATAGGCATCGTCCAGCCCCCCGATAACCAGCGGACCGGCTTTGACGGCTTCGTTCGCCAGCAGGGTAATGCCGTGCGCCTGCAACTCGCGGTCGAGCCCCGGCATGTCGAACCAGTGGTCGTGATTGCCCGGTACAACAATGATGCCAAGGCGCGAACGCAGCTTTCCAAGCGGGGCAACAATCTCCTGCGCCGTATAGATATGGGTGGCGGTACGTTTATCGCTCACCAGGTCACCGGCAATGGCCACCAGATCAGGCTTGAGCGCGTTCACCTGCGCGACGATCTCTGCAAGGCGTTCGGGCGGCATGTCGGGCCCGGCCACATGAATATCGCTGATCAGGGCGATCCGGATCGGCGGTGTGCCAGCGGGCAGAGCTGCGAGTGTAACGGTCGTGCGTTCGACCGAAGGTGTGCCCATGGTATCGGCCCACGCCTTCCCGCAGCCAAATGCGAGCACCAGAAATGCCGCGGTCAACGCATATCTCATGCGGAACCGTCGCCGTTTGATCTGCTCCACAGGCTTGCCCCTTGTGCCGCTCACATCAGGCTGCGTTCTTCGATGGCTGTCGTCCCGGCGGGCAGGCTGAACAGCATTCCGTCTTCGCCGACCGTTATGGCTCCATCGAATTTGTCCGGCGCCTCGCCCAGGAAGGCGGGATAGAACAAGGAGCCGGGAATTGCCGGGACAAGGTGGCTTAGCACCAACTGCCTTACTCCGGCTTTCTGCGCGGACGCGGCGGCTTGTTCGGGGGTGGTGTGATAATCGAGAATGTCGCGGGTGATCTGGGCGTTGTTGGCTTGACCGGCCTTGCCGAGGGCGGCGGTTATGCGTCCGACCATTCTGGGCTGCAGAGCCTCGTGAACCAGCATATCGGCCCCTTGTGCCGCCTGTTCCAGGGATGCGGATCTGACGGTGTCTCCGCTGATGACAATCGACCGGCCCTTGTAATCGAACCGGTAGCCAACTGCGGGTGACACGGGGTCATGATCGACCTTGAACGTCGTGACCGTGAGCCCGTCTTTCTCCAGCACCACGGTTGGTCCGCCGTCCATGACAAAGGGCATTGCGGTCACCCCGTTGCCGCCGGGCGGGACGATTCGCTGCCCGTGATGCGCGGTGCGGTATCCGGCATCGAGGGTGTAGGCCTGGTTAAATCCGGCCACGATGGTTTCGACACCGGGCGGGCCGTAAACCGGCAATGGCGCGGTCGCGGTTCCCTGCGTCCAGTGGAACAGGGCAAGCGGGCCCATCCCGTCGATATGGTCGGAATGGAAATGGGTCAGGAACACGGCAGATGCGCCGCCTGGCGATATGCCCATCAAACTCATGTTACGCGCGCCGCCTTCGCCGATATCGACGATATACAGCTGCTTGCCGGCGATGATGAAATTGCATGGTCCCGCCCGATCGGGGCTGGGCAGTGGGGAGCCGGTTCCGCACAGGCCGACATGCAGCCCGTCCTGTAGCGAGGACAAGTTATCCCTGCCGACGCGCTGCTGGACAGCCCGGTCGAACAAAGCATCGCCAATCTGCCGCTGAAACAGGAATGCCCCGGCCGCGCAGGCAACCGCCAGTATCACAATTCCTATGGTGATTCGGCGCAAAATCATCGCAATCCCGATCCTGTTGCAAACACTCAGCTGCCCCGCTGGCAGGCAGCTTGCATGGTGGTATCAGCTTGGGAGGATTTGACCAGAACGAGGATTCTGCCGTGTGCCACCCGGCATCCACAGGCTTTCCCTTTGCGCCGCCCGCCCCGTGCGGCTAAGGACACCCGCACGCCAACATCGAACCGGATTGACCTACCTCATGACAGCCCCGCAATACAAACGTATCCTGCTCAAACTCTCGGGCGAGGTGCTGATGGGCTCACAGGAGTATGGCATCGATCCTGCGTATGTTGCGCGGCTGGCGGAAGAAGTGAAGGCGGCCAAGGAAACCGGCCTCGAGGTTTGTTTGGTGATTGGCGGCGGCAACATCTTCCGCGGCGTGGCCGGTGCGGCGAGGGGACTCGACCGGACCACCGGCGATTACATGGGCATGCTCGCCACCATCATGAATGCGCTGGCGATGCAGAATGCGCTGGAACAGATCGGCGTTCCCACGCGCGTGCAGTCCGCCATTCCGATGTCCACCGTGTGCGAACCCTACATCCGCCGCCGTGCGGAACGGCATCTGGAAAAAGGGCGGATCGTGATTTTTGCGGCCGGTACCGGAAACCCGTTTTTCACCACCGATACCGGAGCGGCCTTGCGGGCTGCGGAAATGAATTGCGACGCCTTGTTGAAAGGCACCAGCGTGGACGGGGTGTATGACAGCGATCCCAAGACCAATCTGGGTGCGACCCGTTTTGAAACAATTACTTATAGAAAAGTGTTATCTGACAATCTGAAGGTTATGGACGCTGCGGCTGTGTCGCTGTGCCGGGAAAACGACATTCCCATCGTGGTCTTTTCGATCCGCGAGCGGGGCAATGTTGCCAAGGTACTCGCAGGCGAAGGCGTCCAGACTATTGTACAAGGGGAATCCTGATCATGGCTAAATATGACAAGGCCGATATCGAGCGCCGGATGAATGGCGCGGTGGAATCGTTCAAGGGCGATTTGTCCGGCCTGCGCACCGGGCGCGCCAACGTTGCGCTGCTCGATCCTGTGGTGGCGGAAGTCTACGGTGCGATGATGCCGCTGAACCAGGTGGCGACAGTGTCCGCCCCCGAACCGCGGATGCTGACCGTCCAGGTGTGGGACAAGAGCAATATCAGTGCAGTCGAGAAGGGCATTGCGAAGGCCGGGCTGGGCCTCAACCCGATGACCGATGGCCAGACCATCCGCCTGCCGATCCCCGACCTGACCGAGGACCGCCGCAAGGAACTGGCCAAGCTGGCCGGTTCCTATGCCGAAAAGGCGCGGATCGCGATCCGCAACGTCCGCCGTGACGGGATGGAATCGCTGAAGGAAGACGAGAAGAAGAAGGAAATCTCCGAGGACGAGCGCAAGCGACTGGAGGACGAGGTCCAGAAGCTGACCGACAAATATATCGCCGAAGCCGATGCCGCCGCCGAGGCGAAGGAAACGGAAATCCTGACGCAGTGATCCTCCGGCTTGCTCAGGATGGGCGGGGGACAACCTCGTGAGTACCGCTAAACACGTTGCGATCATCATGGATGGCAATGGGCGCTGGGCGAAGCAGCGCCACTTGCCGCGCGCCATGGGCCACAAACGCGGCGTGGAGGCCGTGCGCAAGCTGGTACGCAGCGTCGAGAGCATGGGGATAGAGTGCCTGACGCTCTACGCGTTTTCCAGCGAGAATTGGAACCGGCCCGACGAAGAGGTTTCCGACCTCATGAACCTGATGCGCAAATTCATCAAATCGGATTTGCCGGAATTCATTGTAAATGACGTCCGGCTGAAGATTATCGGTGATTGGCAAGGGCTTGCGCCCGATATCGTAGAAATGCTCGAGGATGCGCTGGAGCAGACATCCAATGGTCGCAACACGCTTGCGGTGGCGCTTAATTACGGCTCGCAGCAGGAAATCGCCCATGCAGCCTCGCTGGCGGCAAAATCGGGTCCGATCACGCCTCAAACCATCGCCGCCAATCTCTATACCGCCGACCTGCCGCCGCTTGACTTGCTAATCCGAACATCGGGCGAGGTGCGCCTGTCGAATTTCCTGCTATGGCAGGCAGCTTATGCAGAAATGAGTTTTACCGACGTGTTGTGGCCCGATTTCACTCCCGAACATTTGCAAAGCGCGCTGGATGATTTCGCGCAGAGGGAGCGCCGCTATGGTGGACGCTGAGACGGCCGCAATCGATACGCCAGTGGCCAAGCCGAAATCCGATCTCGGGGTGCGGCTGGTATCAGCGGCAGTGATGCTGGCGCTGGCCGGTACGGCGTTTTATTTCGGCGGCAGGGTGCTCGATACCTTCATTCTCGTGGTAGCGCTGATCGCGTTCGTGGAATTCGTGCTGCTGGTCGTGAAGGCGACACCCAACATCCCGTTCCGGTTGGCGGGCATCCTGGCGGGCGCGGCCTATATCTTCGTGGCGGCGGGCGCGTTGGCGCAGCTCGATTTCTTCTTGCTGATTGCCGCGATCGGCGTGGTGATTTTCACCGATACCGGCGCTTACATGTTCGGCCGGACCATCGGCGGTCCCAAGATTGCAAAAAGCATCTCTCCGTCCAAGACCTGGGCCGGCCTGTTTGGCGGCATGTTGTGCGCAGCCTTGTGGTTGGCGGCGTGGGTCGGGACATTTCATTACATTGGCGGCAACACATCGCTATCGGTTCTGGTCGACGCGATGTGGGCAGATGCCATCCGCGCGGCTATTGTCGGGGCCGGGCTGGCGGTAGTGGCGCAGATGGGTGATTTCTTCGAAAGCTGGCTGAAGCGCAAGGCGGGCGTGAAAGACAGTTCACACCTGATTCCCGGGCATGGCGGCGTATTTGACCGGATTGACGGCCTGCTGCCGGTTGCGCTGGTGGTCGGCATATTGAGTTCGCTGTTTTGAGCGTCCGGTCGATCTCGATCCTCGGCGCGACCGGCTCGGTCGGTGCGTCAACGCTCGACTTGATCCGCCGCAATCGCGGCCAGTGGCGCGTGGTTGCGCTCACCGCCAATTGCAGCGCGGTGGAGCTGGGCAAGCTGGCCCGTGAATTCGATGCCGAGATTGCCGTGGTCAGCAATGAAAGCTGCCTGCCCGAACTTCGCGACACCCTTTCCGGCAGCTCGGTCGAGGCGGCGGGCGGTGTCGCGGCCCTGTGCGAAGCGGCAGAGCGTCCGGTGGACCTGACCGTCGCGGCCATTGTCGGCTGCGCGGGCCTCGCGCCCACGATGGCGGCGATCGAGATGGGCGGCACCATCGCGCTGGCCAACAAGGAAGCGCTGGTTTCCGCAGGTGACGTCATGACGGCAGCGGTCGCACGTAATGGCGCTACCCTGCTGCCGGTCGATTCGGAGCACAATGCGATTTTCCAGTGCCTGCAGGGCAATGACATCACCGAAGTGCGCTGGATCACCCTGACCGCCAGCGGCGGCCCATTCCGGACCTGGAATGCCGGGCAATTGGCCGCTGCCACGCCGAAACAGGCAGTGGCCCATCCCAATTGGGACATGGGCGCAAAGATCAGCGTCGATTCCGCGACCATGATGAACAAGGGGCTCGAATTCATCGAGGCGCATCACCTGTTTCCGGTTGGGCTCGACCGCTTGCGGATCGTGGTTCATCCGCAAAGCGTGATTCATTCGATGGTGGAATATAGAGACGGATCGACCCTGGCCCAGCTCGGCCCGTCCGACATGCGGGTTCCGATTGCGTCCTGCCTTGCCTGGCCAAAACGCATGGAAACGCCCTGCGAACCGCTGGATCTGGCGGGGATAGGCGACCTCAGCTTCTTTGCGGCGGACGAGCAGTTGTTTCCTGCGACCCGGCTGGCGCGCGATGCAGTAAACGCTGGCGGGGCTGCGCCCGCGGTGCTGAATGCTGCCAATGAAATTGCCGTCGCGGCATTCCTGGCTGGTAAGATAGGGTTCACAAAGATCGCCGTATTGGTGGAACAAGCCCTTAATAAAGCGATCCCCCCTGCGCCGGTCACCCTCGAGGATGTGCTGGCCGTGGATGGGCAAGCCCGCCGCCACGCTTCTGAACTTCTGGAGTCCTGCTGAGTGTTCGAATCGCCCCCTTTCTGGATGTATCTGATCGGTTTCCTGCTGTTGCTGGGGCCATTGGTTACCGTCCATGAATTCGGCCACTATCTGGTCGGCCGGTTTTTCGGGGTGAAGGCAGATGCGTTTTCGGTTGGTTTCGGCAAGGAACTGGCCGGCTATACCGACAAGCGCGGCACGCGATGGAAATTGTCGGCATTGCCTTTGGGCGGTTACGTCCAGTTCAAGGGCGACATGAACCCGGCCAGCATGCCTGACCAGAGCGCTACAGCCGCCTCTGCTGATGAGGTATTCGACGGCAGTTTCCACAAGGCGGACCTGTGGAAACGCGCGCTGATCGTTTTTGCTGGCCCGGCCACCAATATCATCGTTGCGATTGCCATTTACGCGGCCTTCGCCATGGCGATCGGCAAGCCGGTCATTGCGCCGGTTGTCGGCGGATTTTCCGAACAGTCGGTAGCCCGCGATGCGGGATTGAAAGTTGGCGACCGGATCACCGATCTGAACGGCGAACCGATTGATGACTTTTATGAGATTGTGGACGAAGTGCTGCCCTATCCCGGCCGCGAACTGGTCCTTACCGTGAATCGGGACGGAGGTATTCTGACGATTCCGATCACTGCCGCCAGCGTGGTTCGGGCAGACCGGTTCGGCAATGAAGGCCGCATCGGCCAGATCGGCATTTCTCCTTCGGACGGCGAATTCGTCAAGCTCGGGCCGTTGCAGGCTGTTAATTATGCCGCCAGTGAATGCTGGAAAACCACTGTGATGATGGTGAACGGCCTTGGTCAGATCCTGTCAGGCGAACGGTCGGTGAAGGAATTGGGCGGGCCGATAAAAATTGCCAAATATTCCGGCGAGCAACTGTCGCTGGGCATATTGCCGTTCATTGGTTTCGCAGCGCTGATTTCAATTAACTTGGCATTCATTAACCTCCTGCCAATCCCCGCTCTCGATGGCGGTCATCTGGCATTTTACGCTGCCGAGGCAATTCGCAGGAAGCCGGTGGGCCCGCGTGGTCAGGAAATGGCATTTCGTGTGGGGATGGCTTTGGTACTCGGGCTGATGGTGTTTGTTACCGCGAATGACATCATTTCCCTGCCGATTTTCGGCAGCTAGATGGCGAATTTGCCGGGAATGGTTGCAATTGCGCAGGGGATGGCGCTTCGCACTGCTTGATCGGCGGCGCGGCATCGGGCAGAGGGCGGCAAATCTACTTGGCCGGTTCGGCTGATCTGGCCGCTTCGGTCGATTGGCCGGTTTGGCGGGAACATTGATTATTTTTGTAATTTGGACGGGATACCCGCGTCGATGAATGGACGGACAATGGCAGGCGACCAACATTTGAAACCTGCTGCGCGTCTCGCGCTGGCATTGCTGGGCGGGACAATCCTGGCAGGGATGCCGGCGAGCGTCTTGGCGCAGAATACCGCGCCAACCCCCGCACAGGCTGGCCAGCCGCCGGCTGCGCGGCCCGTGGTGCCGCCGCGCCAGGATATCATCCAGTCGATTACAGTTGACGGTTCGGTGCGGCTCGAGCCATCCACGATTCTGAGCTATGTCCGTTTGCGGGTGGGCGAACCCTACACCCAGGCAGACGCCGACCAGGCGCTGAAAGATCTGGCCGCCACCGAACTGTTTTCCAATTTCAGCGTCCGCAACGATAACGGCAATGTCGTGATCAATGTGACGGAAAATCCGGTGATCAACCGGATCATCCTGGAAGGCAACAAGCGGATCAAGAACGAAAAGATCGTTCCTGAAATCAAGCTGGCACCGCGCCAGATTTTCACCCGGTCGAAAGTCCGCGCCGACGTTGCGCGGATTATCGAACTGTACAAGCGGCAGGGGCGCTTTGCCGCCACAGTCGAACCCAAGATGGTTGAGCTCAGCCAGAACCGCGTCGACATTGTCTTCGAAATTTCCGAAGGGCCGAAGTCCAAGGTTCGCCAGATCAACATCATTGGCAACGAGCAATTCTCCGATGGCGATTTGCGCGGCGAAATGGTTACCAAGCAGGCGCGGCTGACCAGCTTCCTCAGTTCCAACACCAGTTACGACCCGGACCGCCTGGCATTCGACCAGCAGAAGCTGCGCCAGTTCTACTTGACCGAAGGCTATGCCGATTTCCGGGTTGTCTCCGCGGTGGCTGAACTGACCCCGGACAAGCGCGATTTCATAATCACTTACGTGGTGGAAGAAGGCGACCGGTACAAATTCGGCGAAGTTAAGGTCGAAAGCGAATTGCGCGATTTCGACAGTGAGCGGATGACGCAAAATCTGCGGATGAAGCAGGGTGACTTCTACAATGCGAAAGCGGTGGAAGATACCGTGGAACAGCTGTCCGAACTGGCTGGAACCTATGGCTACGCGTTCGCGGATGTGCAGCCGAATTTCGACCGGAACAAAGAAGACCTCGCCATGAACATTACCTATGTTCTGAGGGAAGCGCCGCGTGTTTATGTCGAGCGGCTGGATGTGAATGGCAACACGCTGACGCAGGACAAGGTCCTCCGCCGCGAATTCCGCCTTGCAGAAGGTGATGCGTTCAACTCGCTGCAGGTCAAGCGGACCACCAACCGGATCAAATCACTCGGGTTCTTCCAGGAAAACTTCGAAGTCGAACAGAAGCCAGGCAGCGAACCTGACCGGATTATCCTGGAAGCCAATGTCGAAGAACAGCCAACCGGCGAATTGCAGCTTTCGGCAGGCTTCTCCTCGATTGAAAGCTTCATCCTGTCCGGCTCGATCCGGCAGCGGAACTTCCGTGGCCGCGGTCAGACGGTCGGCGCCAGCGTCAACTACTCGCGCTATTCGCGTTCGTTCAATCTCAGCTTTGCCGAACCCTATGTATTCGACCGGAACATTTCGGCCGGGATCGACATCTACCGGCGCGATTACAACAGCTTCAACCGTATCTCGTCCACTGATCGTAACACGACGTTCTCGCAGTCGACCACCGGGGCTTCGCTCCGGCTTGGCGTGCCACTGACCGAGTATCTGTCACTCGTTGGCAGCTATACGTTCAATTATGACAAGATCACGCTCGACGAAGCGACCTATTTCCTCGATCTCGATGGCGATGGTGTTCCGACCTGCGAACCGCTGCGTGCCGGACGGTATCTGTGCGACGCGATTGGCAACCGGACCAGTTCGATCCTAGGCGCGACGCTATCTTATGACGCGACCGACAGCCGGTACCGTCCTACGCGCGGCCAGTCGGCCTCGCTGGGAATGGAATTTGCCGGTCTTGGCGGCTCCGTCCGCTATGTCCGCGCGCGGGCAAAGGCAGCGAAATACTTCAATGTTCTCAATGGCTTCATCCTATCCTTTACGGGTGAGGGCGGCTATATCAAGGGTCTGAAGGATCGCGGCGGCGATGGCGTCGATGATGTCTTGCTGACTGACCGGTTCTTCCTGGGTGAGCCGCAGATTCGCGGCTTCGACATTCGCGGTGTCGGCCCTCGTGTTATCCGCCGCCAGTATGATGCTGAAGGTAACATTCAGACCGATCCGACCACGTACCTGAGCGACGATGCGATTGGCGGTAATGCCTATTACCTCGGCCGTGCCGAGCTGGAGGTTCCGTTGGGTTCCGGCGTCCGTGAACTGGGCCTGCGTCCGTCGATCTATGTGGATGTCGGCGCGTTGTTCAATGTCACGACACCGCAATTGATCCAGAGCCCGTTCCCAGACGGCATCAGCATCCAGAACCGGAATTCCGACGGCGAACTGCTGTATCTGATTCCGGCGACAGGCACGACGCCTGCTTCGGCGACAACATCTCCCAATGATGGTATGGGGACGAATTACGCCCCGATCATTGCATTCAGCGCGCCGCCTTTCCAGGAAGTCTTCCTTGGCAATTCGGCCAGCCCGCGTGTCGTCATCGGAATAGGGGTCAACTGGAATTCGCCCTTCGGTCCCTTCCGGATCGATTTCGCCCACGCTCTGAGAAAAGTGGAAGGCGATGACACCAAGAAATTCTCGTTCAACGTAGGAACACAATTCTAATGAAAAATCTTATCAAGCCGGTACTTGCTGCCGGTCTCGTACTGACCGCTTCAGTTCCGTTCATGGCCGCTCCTGCAGCTGCGCAGCAGATCGCCCAAGGCGTTGCCGTTGTCAGCTTGCCTGCGGCAATCGCCAACTCGAACGCTTTCAAGGTCGCCGAGCAACAGCGTCCGGTGACCTACAAGCCGCAGCTCGACCAGGCTAACGCACGCCGCGATCAGCTGGCCGCGCAACTGCAGCCAATGTATGAAAAGATCCGCGCCGACCAGCAGGCAAATGTTGCGCAGGCAACCCTGCAGCAGCAAGCCCAGCAGATCCAGCAGATCGAACAGGCCGGCCAGCGCGAACTTACCCAGATCGTCCAGCCTGTCGCGCTCAGCCGCGCCTATGTGCAGGAACAGATCGAAGATAAGCTGGATGCAGCGGTGCAGGCAGCCGCCGCCAAGAAGAAGATCACGCTGATCCTCGATGCGTCTTCCGGTGCGGTTACTTTCGCTGATGCGAAATACAATATCACGCAGGATGTGATCAACGAGATCAACACCCTTCTGCCGACAGCACAGCTGATACCGCCTGCAGGCTGGTTGCCACGCGAAGCCCGCGAACAGCAGGAAGCTGCAGCTGCAGCGCAGGCAGCCCAAAATGGCACTGCACCAGCACCTCAGCAGCCTAGCGGCCGCTAAGACGTAACGCGACAATTGGGGCAGGGTCTATGAGTAATGAAAGCGGCGCGCCCGCTTACGATATCGGGCAAATACTCAAGGCCCTGCCGCATCGCTATCCGTTGCTGCTGGTCGACCGCGTCCAGTCGCTGACGATTGGCGAGGAAATCCACGCGATCAAGGCGGTCAGCTTCAACGAGCAATTCTTCCAGGGGCATTTCCCCGGACGTCCGATCATGCCAGGCGTGCTCCAGATTGAAGCAATGGCGCAGGCAGCTGCAATTCTGGCGATTGAAACGCTGGAATTGGCGGGCAGCGGCAAGCTGGTCTATTTCATGGCCATCGAGGAAGCGAAGTTCCGCAATCCGGTGGAGCCGGGCTGTCTGCTCGACCTGCATGTCGGATTTGTCCAGAAACGCGCAAGGGTGTGCAAGTTCTGGGGCAGGGCGATGGTTGGCGACAAGGTGGCGAGCGAAGTGAAGTTCACCGCGATGGTGGCCGATCCCCCAGCGGATGCTGGCTGACGCCTGAAACAGCCGCACAAACTTTGCAGTTGTAATTCGGCGCGCACCGCCTTAGAGGCGCGCCTTCCCAATTCACTATCATTGCTAAGGCCGGTCGGTACCGGTCAATTGCACGGAGACAGAGCCATGAAGGCCGATACGCACCCACAGTACCACACCATCAACGTCAAAATGACCGATGGTACCGAATTCCAGACGCGTTCCACCTGGGGCACCGAAGGCGCCACCATGACGCTTGAAATCGATCCGACCAGCCACCCGGCATGGACCGGCGGCAAGCAGCAGATTCAGGAAGGCGGCCGTGTGGCGCAGTTCAACAAGCGTTTCGGCGGGCTTACTCTCAAGAAGTAATTGCCAGACACATCAGATAGGCGGTCGCAAGATCGCTTTGAGAAGGGCGGTCCGACGGGGTCGCCCTTTTTTCGTTTCGATCTCGGCTAATGGTCAGGCGCAGGTCACGCAGCGGGTGGCAATCGGCCTGGCCGTCAGGCGGGCCAGCGGGATTTCTTCGCCGCATTTTGCGCAGGTCCCATAGGTGCCATTGGCAATCCGGAGCAATGCAAGGCGGATCTGCTGGATTTCGTTGCGCAGGACATCGTCAACCCCGGCCAGCGCTTCGTCATCGGCCAAGTCTATCGCCTGCTCTTCCCAATCCTTGTCGAGCGGGTGCCTGAGATCGT
Source organism: Allopontixanthobacter sp. (assembly GCA_041552775.1). Classification (GTDB taxonomy): domain Bacteria; phylum Pseudomonadota; class Alphaproteobacteria; order Sphingomonadales; family Sphingomonadaceae; genus Allopontixanthobacter. The sequence continues at coordinate 25,171 of JBFEKH010000007.1, read as the reverse complement.
CTTCGATCACTTCGGCGCGGTCGATCAGATCGGCCAGCCGTGCACGTAATTGATCAGCAAGTTCTGTGTAATCGGTCATTTTTCAGCCCCAGGGTTTCTCACGATACCATTTGGTTATGACATATTTCAGCCCTTTGCGCACCTTCATCCCGTGGTGGAGCGTGTTGGGGTTCACGCTGCCATCGGACCGGCGATTGTTCCAGCACAACAATTTGCCCGTTTCCGGCCGAAATATCTTGTCGATAGCCTTGAAGCGGGTGCCTCCGCCGCTGGTGACTTCGTTCAGGTAAATCATGAAGGTCCAGCTGCGCTGTCCGGCGACCGTGCAATAAGTATCGTAATCCTGGCCGCCGGGCGCGAAATAATCCGTATGGGGTTTGAATTCCTGGCCCACGTCATAACGTTGGCCCTGCACGGGTTCGCCAAATTGCGGGCCAATGCCCGATAGCGCCTGCAAGCGCCGTTCCAGTTCGAGCACGACCGGTTCATGTGCCGTCAGATCGCAGGTCTCGCTTGTGCGGAAATAATCGTCTCCATTGCTGTCGGCGATGGTGGAGGGGCGGCGGCCGATATCGATCAGTTCGATCAAGGCGGCGCATTGATCGGCATCGAGGAAGCCCCGCAGCTGGAATATCTCCAGCTTGCTGCTCGGTACTTTTTGCAAACCGGGCCATGCGGCCAGCTTTGCATCGGAGGATTCGCAAGACGCCTTCATGCCGGCATTTGATACCGAAGCTGGTCAGCCGGGCAAGCCCGCGTTGGCAGCCAGAAGCTGTCATTGTAATAATCTTACGCAAATTCGCTGTTTGAACAGTTTTTGCTTCCCAAATGGCGGAACCTATGCAACAGGCTCGCCCCCTTGCTGGAAGCGACTTGACCACTGCTTCTGCAAGCGTATCAGCCCCAATACACGGCACGCCGATTGGTAGGCTTTGGGGCATGTGGCGATCGTAGCTCAGTTGGTTAGAGCGCCGGTTTGTGGTACCGGAGGTCGGGGGTTCAAGACCCCTCGATCGCCCCATTTTCCCCATTTGGTCTGACAGTCGCAACTGGCCGTCGAAACCATGTGCGGCAACCATGTGTCATGGGCCCCGCGCGATAGCGGGACGTTGACTCATGACGGCATTTTGGACCGAAGCGGACTTTGACGATCACGAGCTCGTTCAGCTGGTGCGGGACCGCGCGTCGGGACTGACCGCGATTATTGCTCTTCATTCTACCCATCTCGGCCCCGGTGCGGGCGGCACGCGGTTCTGGCATTATCCGGACGGCAAGGACGCTATGCGCGATGCGCTGCGCCTGTCACGCGGCATGAGTTACAAGAACGCGATGGCCGGACTGCCGATGGGCGGCGGCAAGGCCGTGCTCCTTGCCCCCAAGAACGGGGTCAAGTCGCCTGAAATGATGGCTGCGTTCGGCGATGCGGTGGAAGCTTTGCATGGCCGTTATGTCACGGCGGAAGACGTCGGGATTTCGGAAGCGGACATGGTCGCTGTCGCTAAGCGCACCAGCTACGTTTCCGGTTTGCCGGTGGACGGAACCGAATCGGCGGGCGGCGATCCGGGCCCCTTCACGGCGATGGGAATTTTCCACGGCATCAAGGCGGCTGTCCGGCACATGCTGGGCAAGGATTCGGTCTCGGGCGTGCATGTCGCCGTCCAGGGCACCGGTAGTGTTGGCGGCGGGGTTGCCCGGCTGCTGGCCGGGGAAGGTGCCAAGCTGACCCTTTCGGATATCAACGAAGACCGTGCTGCGGAATTGGCGCGTGTACTTGGCGCTGAAACGGCCAAGGCGGATGCGATCATGGGCATTGCGTGTGATGTGTTCAGCCCCAATGCGCTGGGCGCGATTCTGGATGACGAAGGCATCGCCCGGCTCGATACTGCGATTGTTGCGGGCGGGGCGAACAACCAGCTTGCGCGGGCCAGACATGGCCAGCAACTGGCCGATCGAGGCATTCTGTACGCGCCGGATTACGTGATCAACGCTGGCGGCATCATCAGCGTGACGCTGGAATATCTAGCGCGCCAGAACGGCCAGCCATGCGACATCAACGAAGTCCGCAAGCGGCTCGCCCAGATACCCGGGCGGCTGGAAGAAATCTGGCAGCAATCGGATTCAACCGGTGTTTCGCCTGACGTGGTGGCCGACCGGATGGCACAGAGCCTGATCGGTCGTTAAAACCGGTTTTTTCCGCCAGCTTGCCCTTGCGAGCGGCGGGCCGTCCTGCCATTGCTGAGCCCCAAGAGCTGCCCTATCGGAACGCTGCACAATGCATGGCTTTGCTAACCCCAAGCGCTTTCTTGGAATCGCGCGATGGCTGACCCCGCTTCTGCTGATCAGCGGACTTATAATCACGGCTGCCGCGCTCGCCTGGGCGTACTTCATGGTGCCGCCCGACCAGCTGATGGGCGAAACGGTGCGCATCCTGTTTCTGCATGTGCCATCGGCGTGGTTGGGAATGGGCGGGTGGACTGCAATCGCAATCTCCAGCCTGATGTTTCTGGTGTGGCGCCACCCGCTGGCGAACCTGGCTGCGCGCGGTGCTGCTGTGCCGGGACTGGTGTTCACCGTGATCTGCCTGGTGACCGGATCGATCTGGGGTCGGCCGACCTGGGGCACGTGGTGGGTCTGGGACGGCCGGCTTACATCCATGCTGGTGCTGATGTTCCTGTATATCGGATATATCGCTTTGGCGCAGGCGGTCAGCCGAGACGGCGGATCCAGCCGTATTCCGGCGATTTTCGGCTTGGTCGGCGCGATCAACATTCCGATCATCAACCGTTCGGTGGTCTGGTGGCAATCACTCCATCAACCGCCCAGCATCACGATGGGAAAAAGTGCGATCGACAATGAATTCCTGATCCCGCTAATGATTGCAGTGGTCGGATTTTCGCTGCTGTTCGGCGGGGTGGTGCTGGCCCGGATGCGGACGTTGCTGGCAGAAGTGCAAACCGAAGCGCGCCTGCGCCGCAAGGCACTTGGCGCGCAGTCGGGGGGCGTAGCCTGATGCGCGAAGGATTGGACCAGCAGGTTTTTGTAATCGCCGCCTATCTGGTTGGCGTGCTGGCGACGCTGGCATTGGTTGGATGGAGCTGGCTGGCCATGCGGGCAGCCGAGAAACGCCGTGACGAAGTGAGACGTAAATGACCACCGGTTTGAAGGCTAAACACCAGCGATTGGTCCTGATCGTAATTGCCCTGGTTGCCCTGATCGGCGCCGGTTTGCTTGCGGCCTATGCGCTGCGCAACCAGGCGAGCTATTTCTATGTCCCGGCACAAATGGTGTCGGAACCTCCCGCACCCGGTGAGGCAGTTCGTCTGGGCGGCATGGTGCAGGCTGGATCGCTTAAGACAGAAGCTGACGGCGTGACCTTCGGCTTTGTCGTCGGGGACGGGGAGGCGACCGTGCCGGTCCGCTTCGCCGGGATATTGCCCGATCTGTTCATCGAAGGCTCCGGTGTTGTCGCGGAAGGGCGGCTGGACAGCAGCGGTACCTTTGTCGCGGACAATCTGCTCGCCAAGCATGACGAGAATTACATCCCCCGTGAATTGGAAGACATGACCAAGCAGCAGGCCCAGCAAGTTGTTGCCGAAACCACTGCCAGCCTGCCGGATCCCGGCGCATGATCGCTGAACTCGGGCTTGCAGCCTTGTGGTTGGCAGCGGCGCTGGCTGCATTGCAACTGGTCGCCGGTGCGCTGGGGCAGAGAGAGGGCGGGGCCGAACTGGCCGCAATAGTTCGGCCCGCCGCGATTTTGCAGGGATTTCTGGCCGCATTTTCCTTCTTGATGCTGCTTATATTATTCGCGCAGACCGACTTGTCGGTGAAGCTGGTTGCGATGAATTCGCATTCGGAAAAGCCGATGATCTTCAAGCTTTCGGGCGCGTTCGGTAATCATGAAGGTTCGATGCTGCTGTGGATTACCGTCATGGCCCTTGCCGGGGCGTTGATCGCCGCATTGGAACGCCGCTTGCCGGAAAAGACCATGCTGGCGACGCTGGCGGCGCAGGCGTTTGTCGGGATCGGATTTTACGCATTTCTGCTGCTGAGTTCCAACCCGTTCGAGCGGTTGCCCGTTCCGGCCATCGAAGGAAACGGGCTGAACCCGCTGCTGCAGGATATCGGCCTCGTCTTCCACCCGCCGACACTTTATATCGGCTATGTTGGGCTGTCGGTCGCCTTCAGTTTTGCTGTCGGGGCGCTGCTTACACGGCAGGTGACGCCTGATTTCGCGCGCGCCATGCGGCCATGGGTGCTGGGCGCGTGGATTTTTCTGACTCTGGGTATCACAGCGGGCAGTTACTGGGCCTATTACGAGCTTGGCTGGGGCGGCTGGTGGTTCTGGGACCCGGTCGAAAACGCCAGCCTGATGCCTTGGCTAGCGGCGACCGCGCTGCTGCATTCCGCCAGTGTCCTTGCATCGAGAGATGCGCTTCGTACATGGACGATCATGCTGGGTGTGGTCGCGTTTTCCATGTCCATGGTTGGCACATTCCTGGTGCGTTCGGGCATTCTGACCAGTGTTCATGCCTTTGCCGTTGATCCGGAACGGGGGACATTCATCCTCGGCTTGCTGGTGATCTATATCGGCGGCGCCTTGCTGTTGTTTGCCCTGCGCGCGGGAACAGTTTCGGAAGGCGAGAGATTTTCCCTGACCAGCCGCGAAGGTGCGTTGGTATTCAACAATGTGATGCTAAGCGCGATTCTCGGGATTGTCCTGCTGGGCACGCTGTATCCATTGCTGACCGAAGCATTCGACGTTCGGGTGTCGGTCGGGCCGCCTTATTTCAATCCGGTCGGCGCAATTTTTGTCGTACCGATGCTGTTGGTGATGGCCGTCGGGCCGCTATTGCGCTGGCGGAAAGACAGCATCACGCGCATTCGCCTGCCGATTGCGATTGTCGGCGCGGTGATGATCGCGGCGCTGATCCTGGTTTCCCTGCTGAGTTCCGTATCGATTCTCCCGCTGCTTGGGCTCGTGTTGTCGATCGGGCTCGCAATCGGCAGCTTCTTACCAATTCGGGGCCGCAAGTTGCGGCTGCTGCCGATCGCGACATGGGGCATGATGATCGCCCATTTCGGTATCGCAGTCGCTTTGTTCGGCATGGCCAGTGAAAGCGCATTTTCCGAAGAAACACTGGCCGCCGTCGAAGTAGGCGGTAGCGCCGATGTCGGCCCGTGGAACGTGGTGCTGACCGAAGTCAGGCCCACGGCCGGCCCCAATTGGACTGCGCTCGAAGGGCGCATGATGGTCAGTTACAAGGGCGGAACGGCGAAGGAGATCGATCCCCAGTCGCGCAATTTCTGGGCTCCGCCACAAGAAACCACCGAGAGCGCGCTGGTGACCCGCTGGAACGGCCAGCTCTACGCCGTCATTGGCCGCCAGGCTGGTGAAGGGCGCTGGCAATTGCGCCTGTGGTGGAAGCCATTTGTGACTTTCATCTGGTACGGCGGCATGCTGGTCGGGCTGGGCGGCGTACTGGCATTGATCGGCCGCCTGATGGCGGATCTCAAACGCCGCAGCATCAAGACGCGCGTCGCCGATCGCCGGACCGGGACAGCGACATGATCCGTTGGACACTATGGGTGCCGCTAGCGGTGTTCCTGCTGTTCTGCGGCATTGCCGCATATCAGCTGACGCAGCCGAAGGAGGAATTTGTCTCCAGCGCGATGATCGGCCAGCCGCTGCCAGAATTCGACTTGCGCGCGGCCAGTGCAGATCGGCCCGGGTTGGCGGTACAGGATCTGCGCGACGGGAAGCCGCGCCTGCTGAACGTGTTCGCGAGCTGGTGCATTCCCTGTATTGCCGAGGCTCCGCAGCTCGAGGCATTGAGGCGGCAAGGCGCGGATATCACCGCAGTCGCCATTCGGGACAAGCCGGCAGACGTGGCCCGCTTCCTCGCCAATTATGGCAATCCCTACAGCCGGATCGGCGCGGATGATCTGTCCGAATTGCAATTGGCAATAGGGTCGTCAGGCGTGCCTGAAACCTTCGTGATCGATGGGCAAGGCATTATCCGGTATCAGCACATTGGCGATATCAGGACGAGCGATGTGCCCATCCTGCTGCAAAAACTGGCGGAGGCGCAATGATGCATTTGAACCACCTGTTTGCCCTGCTGGCTGCAATCCTCGCCGCAGCCGCGATGCCGGCGGTTGCGCAGGATTCCATGCCCCCAGCGCCCTATGCCTATAACCAACTGTCCGATCCGGAGCAGGAGGCGAAGGCGCAGGACCTGATGGAAACCTTGCGCTGTCTCAAGTGCCAGAGCCAGTCGATTGCCGACAGCGATGCGCCGATGGCAGGCGACATGCGCCACCAGGTCCGCACCCGCATCGCCGAAGGCGAGGAACCCGAAGCGATCCGGGCGTGGCTGGTGGAGCGTTACGGCGATTATGTCAGCTATGCGCCGACGGTTAGCGAGACAACCTGGCCGCTGTTTGCGGTGCCTCTGCTACTCATATTGGTTGCAGGAATTATCCTTTGGCGGCGATTGAGGGCACGTTCATGATCTGGATTCCCTTGATTGGCCTCGCGCTAGTGGCATTCCTGCTGGCTGCCTTTGTCATCAAGCTACCGCGCAGTGCCTGGGCCCTGTTCGGCGCGGCTTTGTTGTTTGGCCTTGCGGGCTATGCCTTGCAGGGATCGCCCGGGCTGGCGGGATCGCCGAAGCTTGCCGGGATGCAGAACAACGCTGGCAATACGGCATTGGTGGATTCACGCCGGCAAATGTTCAATCCTGACCGGCCGCCCAGCCGCTATGTCACCGTGGCGGACGGGTTTGCCCGCCGCGGCCAGTATGAAGATGCGGCCGGTATTCTCAGCGGTGCGGTCTCGCAAAATTCAAACGATGGCGAAGCTTGGCTGGCCCTGGCCAACGCGCTGGTGGAACATGCTGACGGATCACTGACACCCGCTGCACTGTATGCGTACGGTCAGGCGCAGAAGACCTTGCCGGGCCATCCTGGCCCCTCATATTTCCTCGGCGTGGCACTGATCCGGTCCGGCCAGCCGCTGGAAGCGCGCAAATTGTGGGCAGAAATGATCGAGCGCACGCCGGCAGACGCTCCTTGGAGACCGCAAATGGAAAAACGTCTGTCCCGGCTGGATGAATTGTTGGCACAGATCGGGAACCAGTAATGCAGCAAATCGCAGGATCGGCGCAATGTGTTGCGGGTTCAAAACGATACTGCTAATCGCCGCCACCGCCCCTCGCGGCGCTTGAAAGGCAGCCTAGCCATGCGACCTGAATATCCTTTTCAATGAGCGAAACTGCAACTCATGATATCCGGCCCCCGGCTGGCAAGGAAGGCGGCCACGGTTCGTCGACCACGAAGCTGGCGGTGGGTGCGGTCGGCATCGTGTTTGGCGATATCGGTACCAGCCCGCTCTATGCATTCCGCGAGACATTCGTCGGTCCTCATCCGCTCGCGCTGGATGCACTGCATGTCTACGGAGTGGTGAGTCTTATTTTCTGGTCGATGACACTGGTTGTCTCGATCCAGTACGTCACCATCCTGATGAGCGCGGATAACAAGGGGCAGGGCGGCAGTCTGGCGCTGGTCGCGCTGATTTCAAGCAAGATCGGGCGGACCAAATATGGCTGGATGACCGTGCTGCTGGGGGTCATGGCGACGTCGCTGTTCTACGGCGACAGCATGATTACGCCTGCAATTTCAGTGCTTTCCGCCGTCGAAGGGTTGGCCGTGGTACAGGAAAACCTGTCGCCGCTGGTTATTCCTATCGCTCTGGTTCTGCTGGTGGCCCTGTTCATCATCCAGAAGCGCGGGACCGAGAAAGTCGGGGCATTGTTCGCGCCGGTGATGATCATCTATTTCACTGTCATCGCGTTTCTGGGCGGGATTCAGATCGTCCTGCATCCGGAAATTCTTTATGCGCTAAATCCTTGGTATGCGGTGCAATTCTTCATCACCGACGGGATGCTTGCGTTTCTGGCGTTAGGCTCGGTGGTGCTGGCGGTAACCGGGTCGGAGGCGCTCTATTCCGACATGGGCCATTTTGGCCGCGGGCCGATGCGCCTGTCCTGGTTCGGCTTTGTCATGCCGTGCCTGCTGCTCAATTACTTCGGACAAGGCGCGATGATCGTCAGCCTGGACGCAGAATCGGCGGCGCAGGCGATTAAAAGCCCGTTCTTCTTCCTGGCACCGGAAATGTGGCGTTTGCCGTTGGTCATCCTGGCAACCTTCGCGACCTTTATTGCCAGTCAAGCAGTTATCTCCGGCGCGTTTTCCATTACCCATCAGGCGATGCAACTGGGCTTCATCCCGCGCCTGTCGATCCGCCACACCAGCGAAACCGAAGCGGGCCAGATATACATTCCCAGTATCAACTGGGCCCTGATGGTCGCGGTGATTGTGCTGGTATTGACGTTCCAGAACAGTTCCAACCTCGCTTCTGCTTATGGCATCGCCGTGACCGGGGCGGTGACGATTGATACGTTCCTGATGGCCGTGCTGCTTGTCGGCGTGTGGAAATGGAAATGGTGGTATGCCGCGCCCGTGGTGCTGCTGTTTCTGATCGTGGACGGGGCCTATTTCGCGGCAAACCTGATGAAGGTGCCCGATGGCGGCTGGTTCCCGCTGCTGATCGGCGCAATTATCTTCACTCTGCTGACCACCTGGGCGCGCGGGCGCAAGCTGATGCGTGAACGGATGACTGAGGTCGCCCTACCGATCGAAATCTTTGCAAAATCGGCCCATAACAGCGCGACCCGCGTTTCCGGCACAGCCATCTTCATGGCCTCCAGCACCGGCGGTGTTCCATCCGCGCTGCTGCACAATATTAAGCACAACAAGGTGCTGCACGAACGCGTGGTGATCCTTACCGTGCAGATTGCCGAGATTCCCTATGTCGATCCGGAATGCCGTTACGAAATTCACAATCTGGGCGAAGGGTTCTTCCGCGCCGTGATCCATTACGGTTTCATGGAGGAAACCGATGTGCCCGATGCACTGAAGCAGATGGAGTTGTGCGGCGGCAAGTTCGACATGATGCAGACCAGTTTTTTCCTGTCGCGGCAGACCCTGTTGCCGTCGGACAAGCCGGGGATGCCGATCTGGCGCGAACAGATATTCTCGTGGATGCTGCGTAATGCGGCAACTGCGATGGAATTCTTCCGGCTGCCCACCAACCGCGTGGTCGAACTGGGCAGCCAGGTCAGGATCTAGCTCAGCCTACAGGCGGGGGATTGTGTTCTTCTTCCTCGATGCCTTCGATACCCAGGCCATGCTTCAGCAGCATCGGTATCTGGGAGAAGGTGAACAGGAAAGTCAGCGGCATGAAAACCCAGAATTTGGACCACAGCCAAGTCTCAAAACTGGCAAATGCAATGATGCTTTCGTTCAACGTGGCTAGGAACAGGAAGAATATTCCCCAATTGCGCGATAGAAGGAGCCAGCCTTCGTCGGTCAGCCCTTCAAATGCCGCTTCAAGCAGCATCTTGAGTAGTGCCTTGCCCATCTTCCAGCCGATCAGCAGCGCGATCCCGAACACGACATAAACGACTGTCGGCTTGGCCTGTATCCAGCGCTGGTCGCCGGAATAGATGGTGATCCCCCCGAAGACGACGATCAGTCCGGTGGACAGCCACAGCATTGGGGAGATCTTTCCCAGGCGGAATTTGGACACTGCCAGCGCGATAATGGCGGCAAGCATGAATGCCGCTGTACCCTTGATCGTTGCCGCGATCTGGCCTGCGAGGTTTTCGCCATCCGGTTTGAACCAGAGATACACGCCGAGAAATACCAGCAAGGGTCCGTAATCCACCAGGACGTTCAGCCAGCCGGAACCCTGTTTCTTTTGTGGCGGGGAAATATCTTCGGACATCAGGCAATTCCTGCAATGACTTTGGCGACCAGATCGGGGTCGAAGGGGCGTAGGTCGTCGATTTTCTCGCCTACGCCGATGGCATGGATCGGCAGGCCGTATTGTTCTGCCGCCGCGACCAGCACGCCGCCGCGGGCGGTGCCGTCCAGCTTGGTCATGATCAATCCGGTTACCCCGGCGACTTCCTTGAAGGTTTCGATTTGCTGCAGGGCATTCTGGCCATTGGTCGCGTCCAGCACAAGTACCACGTCATGCGGAGCTTCTGGGTTGAGGCGACCAAGCACCCGGCGGATTTTCTCCAGCTCGTCCATCAATTCGCGTTTGTTCTGCAACCTGCCAGCCGTATCCACGACCAGCGCATCAATGCCCTGATCGGTTGCCGCCTTCACCGCGTCGAACACGATGCTGGCCGGATCGCCTCCTTCGGGGCCGCGGATCAGCGGTACGCCGATGCGGTCTGCCCAGGTTGCAAGCTGGCCGATTGCGGCAGCGCGAAATGTGTCTCCAGCCGCCAGCATGACGCCGTAATCATCTTCCTGAAACAGATGCGCCAGTTTGGCGATAGTGGTTGTCTTGCCGCTGCCGTTCACCCCGATCACCAGGATGACCTGCGGGCGAGGGAAGGCGGTGATTTCAAGCGGCTTGGCAACGGGACGCAGTATTTCCGCGATTTCCTCTGCCACGGCTTCCTTCAGCTCGCGTTCGGTAATATTGAGGCCAAAGCGCTTTTCAGACAGTTTCGCACGGATACGCGCAGCAGCGGCTGGCCCAAGGTCGGACACGATCAGCGCATCCTCGACATTGTCCAGCGTCGCATCGTCCAGCTTGGCGGTCCCGACTACGCCGGACAGATTGGTGGACAGCCGTTCGGAGGTCTTGCGGAAACCGCCAAAGACCCGTTCGGTCCAGCTCGTCTCGCTCATTGCAGCAGCCCCTTTTCGTGGCATGTCGGGGTGATATTCATGATTGTTCCTGCATCAGTGCCATCGGGCAAATCAACGCGCGCGAAGTCGGGTGAATATCCGGTGCCGTCCTTTTCCGCGAGCACTTCCAGTTTGGTGCCGACATGCCGGTCCAGCCATAGGCTGCGAAGCCGGGCAACCTGCGTGCGCAATTCGGCCGCGCGCTGCTTGATCACCGGCTTTGCCACTTGCGGCATCCGGGCTGCCGGGGTGTTGGGGCGCGGGGAATAGGGGAAGATATGTCCGTGCACGATGTACAGTTCCTCGATGATCGAGAGGTTGGCGGCATGCATTGCGGCGTCTTCGGTAGGAAAGCCCGCGATCAGATCCGCGCCAACCGCCAGGTCCGGCCGCAAATCGCGCAGCCGCTGTACCAGCTCGACCGCATCGCGGCGCGAATGCCGGCGCTTCATGCGCTTCAGGATGAGATCGTGCCCGTGCTGTAGGGACAGATGCAGATGCGGCATCACGCGCCGCTCCGATGCGAACAGATCGAACAGCAACTGATCGACCTCGATACCGTCCAGTGATGACATCCGCAGGCGTTTCAACTCCGGGAATTCATCGAGGATCGCGCGGACCAAGGTGCCCAGCGGCGGGGTGCCGGGAAGATCGTGACCCCATGACGTCACATCCACCCCGGTCAGGACAATTTCCGGCGCACCCCGGTCCAGATATTGCGCGACTTCGCCGAGCACCTGCGGGATGGTCAGCGAACGGCTGGGGCCGCGGCCCTGCGGGATCACACAGAACGTGCAAGCATGGTCGCAGCCGTTCTGGACAGCAATGAACGCCCGCGTATAGCCGGAAGGAATCAACGGCGCGGCAGCGGGGACATTCCACGCCCGCGCATCCAGTTTCTGATTGTTCGCGATCAGCCCGTCTACTTCCGGCATGGCGGAGAATTGTTCGCGTTCGATATCGGCAGCGCAGCCAGTGACCAGCAGGCGCGCATCGGGCCGGTCGCGGCGGGCGCGGCGGATGGCCTGACGGGTCTGGCGGACCGCTTCGGAGGTGACAGCACAGCTGTTGACCACGATCAGGTCGCTTTCACCGGCCAGCATGGCGCGAATGCGTTCGCTTTCCGCCAGGTTCAACCGGCAACCCAGCGTGATTACTTCGGCAGCGTTGGCCGGGCTGGATTGTGAAGCCGGGTTCACGCGTAGTCACCCCAGTCGAAGGTTCCGCGGAAGGATTCCGTGGCCGGACCAGTCATGATGATCCGGTCCTTATCGTTCCATTCAATTGTTAGGCTGCCGCCGGGCAAGGTCACATGAACCTCGCGCCCGACAAGGCCGCGGCGCATTGCGGCAATTGCCGTGGCGCAGGCGCCGGTGCCGCAGGCCTGCGTCAGACCGGCACCGCGTTCCCAGACCCGCAGGCGGATGCTATCCTGGCTTTCGATCGTGGCGACATTCACATTGACGCGTTCAGGGAACAGCGGATCGTTTTCAATCAGCGGACCAAGCCGGTCCAGCGGGACAATATCGCAATCATCGACGAAGAAGATGACATGGGGATTGCCCACATTGACGCCGGCGGGGTGGTCAAGCCCCTCCCATGCAACCGGCATGTTCAGCGTATCCATCGCATAGGCGAGGGGGATCTGATCCCATTCAAATTGCGGTTCGCCCATGTCAATCCGGGCTCCGTGGCCGGCGGGTTCGACGGTGATGATCCCGCCGCTGGTTTCCACCGCCGCCTTCGCACCGTGTAACAGGGCAACCGCACGCGAGGCATTGCCGCATGCCTGTGCTTCGCTGCCGTCGGCATTGAAGATACGCATGTAAAAATCTGCCGCCTCGGATGGTTCCAGCAGGATCAGCTGGTCGCACCCGATTCCGGTGTGCCGATCGGCCAGTGCGGCAGCAACCGCATTGCTGATTGGCGGCAAACGGTTGGCGCGCGCGTCCAGCATGATGAAATCATTGCCGAGACCGTGCATCTTGATGAATGGAACACGCATGATCAGGCGCATCTATGCGTCTGTAGCCGGATCGTCCAGTGGCGCGGCGCGCGATCCGATTTTCTACCCGCTGAGGCGGCCTGTCGCAGGCGGAGTTTCAGCGGCCTCTGTTTCCAGCGCAGGCCGAACCGTGTGCGCTGCGGGGACAGCGCGATAGCGGCCAAGTTTAAGCAGCCGGTCCTTCACTTCTGCCGAAGTTTCCGGCAGTCCGTAGTGGTAACCCTGTCCCTTGAGCGGGCCCATTTTCTTCAGCCGTTCGAGGGTTTCTTCATCCTCGATGCCTTCTGCGGTGATCGGGATCGATAGCCCGTCCCCAAGCGAGATAATCGCATTGATGATTTTGCTGCCCGAATCCCCCTTGCCGCGCGCCAGGTCGCCGACGAAACTGCGGTCGATCTTGAGCCGGTCGAAAGGAAGGGACTGAAGCTGCGACAAGCTGGAATAGCCGGTGCCGAAGTCATCCAGGCTGATCCGGATGCCCTGGTTGCGCAGGCTGGTAATCATCGAACGCACCAGGCCGAGATTTTCATGCAAACAGGTTTCGGTGATTTCAATTTCGAGGCGCTGCGCCGGGAAGTTATGCTTCACTAGCAACTTAAGGACCTTTTGCGCAAACCACGGATCGCGCAGCTGTACAGGTGAAATGTTGACCGACACCGTAATATCCGGGTCCCAATGGCCCGCATCTGACAGCGCCTGTTCGATCAACTGGGTCGACAGCTCACCGATCAGTCCCATTTCTTCGGCGATCGGGACGAAAATATCCGGATTGACGACACCCAGTTCTGGGGAGACCCACCGCGCGAGCATTTCGAAACCGGCCAATTCCCCGGTATGGAGATCGATCTGCTGTTCGTAATAGGGCACAAATTCGCCGTTATTAAGACCCGTGCGGATCCCAGCTTCCAATTCGTTTCGGAGCCGAAGCTGGTGTTCCATGCTGCTTTCAAACCAGAAATACCGGTTCCGGCCCTGCTTCTTGGCATGGTACATCGCGATATCGGCATAGTGCAGCAGGCATTTGGCGTCGGGTGTGCCGCCCGCCGCGCCGATTTCCGAGCCGGTCCTGGTCTCGGTGGTAGCAATACCGGCTGAAATGGTGATTTCAACATCCTGTTCGCCGGTCGAGATCGGCTGAGATACAGTATCGATCAGCCGGTTGACCAATTGATCGACCCGGCTGCGATAGGATGGATCGAAACTGACCACACAGGCAAATTCGTCACCGCCCAGCCTGGCCAGAAGGCTGCCATTAGGCAGCATGTTCTTGATCCGCTCTGCAGTGGTTTTCAGGACCAGATCGCCGACCTGGTGGCCATTGCAATCATTGATCTGTTTGAAATTGTCGAGATCCAGCATCACGAAGGCAACATGTTTTGCTGCCCCATATGCCTGATAGATCAGGGCATCGGTTTCCGGGGTAATGCTGCGCCGATTGAGGCAATTGGTCAGCACATCTGTTTCGGCAAGCAGGCGGGCATTTTTTTCTGCCTTCCGGTGCTCTTCCAATTCTGCCAGCAATTCGCTGTAGCGCCGCCAGCCAAAGATGATCAGCGCAATGTTCAGCAGCAGGGCGTTGACCAGCATGATGTCCGGCCCCGGACCCAGCCCGAACCAGTTCTTGAAGATCTCCGGCACGACCGAGCTTCCGATACCGACGAACATCAAAACAGCAGCTGCAGAAATCCCCAGAGCGACGAAATCTCGTCCGGCTGTGCTCCGTCTGCTCATTTGTATGCCAGTCTTTTCGGTCATCAATCTCGCAACTTCTTGTAAAGCCTATGCCGGAAAAATAACTAACCGGGGTCTTCAACACGGCGGTTCATAAGTCTCGCTACTAAAGATCGGGTTAATATACTGTGATGTTACAGTAATCTAACCAAGCACTTGCTTGCAGGGAATAAACCCGCCGTGACCCGGTAGCCGGGGCAGTATTCTGGCGCTATCGCAATCCTGACTGACAATTGCATGGAGTGCCCCGATGCCCCGATACTGGCTGATGAAATCCGAACCCAATGTCTATGGCTGGGATGATCTTGTTACGCAGAAAGAGGGAACCTGGGACGGTGTGCGCAATCACCGTGCGAAGAATAACCTCGCGGCGATGGAAGTCGGTGATCAAGTATTCTTCTACCATTCGAATATCGGGCTGGAGATTGTCGGAATTGCAGAAGTAAGTGTTGCCGGCATTACGGACCCGACCGACCCCGAAGGCAAATGGGCGGCGGTAAAGATTATCCCCAAGACCAGGCTACCTCACACGGTGACCTTGAAACAGGTCAAGGCCGAACCGCAGCTCGCCGAAATGGAACTGGTCAAGCTGATGCGGTTGTCGGTTAGCGAAGTTCGGCCAGAAGAATGGTCGATCATCCTGTCGATGGCGGGTGTCTGAGAACTTATCTGCAGAACTGCGGGGCGGCGTGCTGAACAAACAGCGTTAATGTCCCGTCCTGTTACGGCCGCGGGATCGGGCGAGCATTGTGGTTAGGAACGGGTTAACAACCCGGAATGAGAAAAGCTCTTGTCCTCACCGACGAATCCGCCCGCCATCCATTTCTGGCCAGCCTGCCGCCGCATGTTCGCATGGGTACGCGGCCCGACCCTGTGCGGTCGGGCTGGGCGATTACCCAGGAAGATGTCCGCGCATTTTTCGGGGCTTACATTGCCTGCCTGCTGACAGTGCTGATATTTATTGCCTGATCTGAAGGGTCTCGACTGAGGCCCCTCAGGCGGGCAAGGCAGCCCGTTCTGCCTTGAACAGCATCCGCGCCAGCCACGCTGAAAACAGGCACATGGCCGCGCTCAACAGCAATTGGTCGGTCACCGCTACTCCGGCCATGCTTAGCCCGATGGCGAGCAGCGAACCCACCACCATCGCGCCTGAATTGACGATGTTGTTGGCCGCAATCGTTCGCGCAGTCTGCGACTGGTCAACGAATGTCGTCAGAAATGCATAGAGCGGCACCACGAACATGCCCCCGGCAATCGCGATTCCCAGCAGGCTGAGCAGCAGCGGTATCGCCAGCGGCTGGACCATGAAGGTGGCGACATCCATCAACCCGTTTTCCGGATGGGGGACCCAGCTGCGGCACACAAAGTAGAACGCGACCACGAACAGTCCCATGAAAATTACCGACGCGGGCGAATAGCGAGCGGACACGGTGCCTCTCAGCAGGGTGTTGATCGACACCGAACCAATCGCGACCCCGATAGAGAATATCACCAGGAACAGGCTGGCCACTTCCTTGCTGGCGGTGAGAATGTTCTTGGCCAGCGGGGGGAACTGGATGAACAGCACCGCACCTATGGTCCAGAAAAAGCTGATCGCCATGATTGCCAGGAATACCCGCCGGTCATGCATGGTGTTACGGATCAGTTGCAGCGAAGAACGCCACAGGTTCCAGTCCAGCGGCTCGGCTTGGCTGGTCGGCGGCGCGGGTGGTACTTGCCGTCCGGCGATAAAGCCGACAATCGCCGTCAGCACTACGCCCAACGCGGCCCACTCCACGTCGATCCAGCCAGCCAGGATGGTCCCGAACAGGATCGCGATATAGGTCCCGGCCTCAACCAGGCCGGTCCCGGCCAGCACTTCGTCTTTGTGCAGATGCTGGGGCAGGATGGCATATTTGATCGGGCCGAAGAAAGTCGAATGCACGCCCATTGCGAACAGCGCCGCGAGCATCAGCGGTATGGCAAAGCCTGCCAAGGCGCCGCCCTGCCACGCCAGATAAAGGCCAGCGCCGCCTACGATCATGATCAGGATTTCGCAAAATTTGACGATGCGGATGATCACGGCCTTGTCGCGCATATCCGCCAATTGCCCGGCCAAGGCTGACAATATGAAAAACGGCAGGATGAACAGGCCGGATGCAATCGCGCTGAACTGCGCTTCTGCTTCCTGCGAATTATAGATGCTGTAAACGACGAACAACACCATCGCGTTCTTGTACAAATTATCGTTGAAAGCGCCGAGAAGCTGGGTGACGAAAAGCGGCAAGAAGCGCCTGCTGTGCAGCAAATGCGTTGTCGTGGTCATATGATCCTGCTGCCAAGCCCTTGCATATTGCTGGAGGGGGACGCTCTATAGCAATGCACTATGCGAACAAGGGTAAAGGCAAATCCCAAGCTGTGCTTTGCCACTGCTGTTTTGCACGCTAGAGGGGGCAAGATGATGACGCTTCCCAATATACTCACGCTGTCACGAATCGTGACAATTCCGCTGCTCGCGTTCCTCCTGTGGTGGCCGGAATGGCGGGTGGGTTATGCGCTGGCTTTCGGCCTGTATTGCCTGATGGGCATTACCGACTATTTCGACGGATATCTGGCGCGTTCGAGCGGGACTGCGTCGAAACTGGGCCAGTTCCTCGATCCGATTGCCGACAAATTGATGATCGCTGCCGTCATCCTGGTGCTTACCGCGCAAGGATATCTGCGCGGTCCCTATGTCGGTGATATGCACGTGATCGCCGGGCTGATCATCCTGATGCGGGAAATCGCCGTATCGGGCCTGCGCGAATTCCTCGGCAGCCTGCAAATCTCCGTGCCGGTCAGCAAACTGGCCAAATGGAAAACGACGCTGCAACTGGTGGCATTTGGCGGCCTGATCCTGGGCGGCGCGGTTCATGGTGCGCCATGCGCATCACTTACTGCGGCCTGCCCAACGCCGTCCGGAAACTGGATTCATCTGATCAGCTTGTGCGCATTGTGGGCTGCCGCCATCCTGACGCTGATCACCGGCTGGGATTATTTGCGGGTCGGCCTCAAGCACATGGATTGAGCCATGCGGCGGGGCGGCCGTGGAGTTTCAGCCCACGCGCAATTCCTTCGCCAGCAGCTTGAATTCTTCCGCGCGCGGTGAATTCTTGCGCCAGATCAGGGCAATTTCGCGGCTGGCATTTTCAGCGCTCAGAGGGCGGGCGACAACGTTGGTGTTGTCGAGAATTCCCGCATCCAGCGCCATCTGTGGCAGCATGGTCAGGCCGAGGCCGTTATCCACCATCTGGACGAGCGTGTGCAGGCTGGTTGCGATCATCGTGGCGCTCGACCGCAATTCGGGCCGGTTGCAGGCAGCCAGCGCATGGGCCTTCAGGCAATGCCCGTCTTCCAGCAGCAACAGGCGGGTTTCGTCGATCATTTCCGGAGGGATGATTTCGGGGGGATCGCGCGGGTCGTTCTTGGGAAATGCCACGAACAACCGATCATCGGAAATATGTTCGTAATCCACCTCGCCAGTGGCGAAGGGCAGGGCGAGCAGCACGCAATCGACCCGGCCATGATTGAGCGATTCGACCGCAGCATCACTGGTTTCTTCGCGCAGGAACAGTTTTAACTGCGGCCGTTCGCGGCGCAGGCGCGGCAGCATTTTTGGTAGGAGGAAGGGCGCGATCGTGGGGATCACGCTCATCCGCAATTCGCCCGACAGCGGCTTGCCCGATGCCTGCACCAGGTCGGACAATTCCTCCGCCTCCCGCAATAGCCTGTGCGCCTTGGCCACGACCGTTTCGCCCAGCGGAGTGAACCGGACCACGCGGCGGCTGCGTTCAACCAAAGTCACGCCAAGCAGCGATTCCAGCTCGCGGATACCGGCTGAAAGGGTGGACTGCGAAACGAAACTTGCCTCTGCCGCGCGGCCGAAATGGCCGTGTTCATGCAGCGAAACCAGATATTGAAGCTGCTTAATGGTTGGCAGGTACGTACTCATTCGGCGGTGTGCTGGGCCGCGGCGGGATCGCCTTCACCGGGTTGCTGGTCTTCGATCGGATCGACCGGATCGGCCGGACCGTCACCCTCGGCGGCTTGACCCAGATGGGTCATGACCATTTTGCCGTCCTTGACGGTGAAGGCCATCCGGCCCTCGACCAGTTCCAGTGCTTCCTTGCCGAATACTTCGTAGCGCCAGCCCTCCAGAATCGGCAGCTTGCGAACCCCTGCGGCCAGGGCTTCCAGCTCGTCGGACTTGGTCAGAAGACGCGAGGCGATGTCGATTTCGCGGCAACGGATCTTCAGCAGCAATTTGAGTAGGTCGGCCACCAATGCGCCTTCCTTGCCCAGCGGAGCGCCGCCGCGGCTGGTCTTGGCCGGCATTTCATCCTTGGGCAGCGGCTCGGCATTTTCCAGTACGTTCATCAGCCGCTTGCCGATGTCGTTATCTTTCCAGGAATTCGACAATCCGCGGACCTTTGCCAGATCGGCCTGTTTCTTGGGCGGATGACCCGCCACATCGGCGAGTGTTTCATCGCGCATGATGCGGCCGCGCGGGATGTTCTTGTGCTTTGCTTCGCTTTCGCGCCACGCGGCGATTGCTTTCAGCCGCCCGAGCACCTGCGGGTTGCGGCCCGCCTGCCGGATACGCATCCACGCCTTGTCGCCATCATTGGCGTAATTGGACGGATCGGCGAGTTTGTCCATTTCCGCATTAAGCCACACACCGCGCCCGGTCTTGATCAGCTTCTTGAGCATTTTTGGGAAAATGTCCGACAGATAGGTCACATCGCCAATGGCATATTCGATCTGGCGGTCGGTCAATGGACGGCGGCTCCAATCGGTAAAGCGCGCTCCCTTGTCGACGGTAATGCCCAGCCAGCTTTCGACCATGTTGGCATAGCCGATCTGTTCGGACTGGCTGATCGCCATCATGGCGATCTGCGTATCGAAGATCGGATGCGGGGTCTTGCCGGTAAGATTGTAGATAATTTCCACATCCTGCCCGCCGGCATGGAAGACTTTCAGTACGTTTTCATTGTCGCACATCAGGTCCAGCAGCGCGGTCAGATCGATCCCCTCGGCCATTGGATCGATTGCGGCCGCTTCGTGTTCATTGGCGATCTGCACCAGGCAAAGTTCCGGCCAATAGGTGTTCTCGCGCATGAATTCCGTATCGACGGTGACGAATTCAGACTTGGCGAGGCGGGTGCACAGATCTTCGAGAGCTTGTGTGGTCGTAATCAGATCATGTATTTTCATAGCGTTTTTCTTTATGCGGGCGGAGTACCGCCACTCGGGCATGATAGCCCAGTCTCAAAATGCAGTTCCGCACAGCTTGACAAAGCCATGCGGTTCCCCTGTTAGCCCGCGCATCCATTCGGGGTGCGCAGCGCCTCGAATGCCTGTCGGTTCATTGCCAGTCGGTCTTCTGGGCGCCAATAGCGCTATAGCCTGAATTTTGGAAAGAAATTAGATGCACGCCTATCGTACCCACAATTGCGCAGCTTTACGCACAGAAAATGTCGGTGAAACGGTTCGCCTGTCCGGCTGGATCCACCGCAAGCGCGATCACGGCGGTGTTTTGTTCGTCGATTTGCGCGACCATTACGGGCTCACCCAGATCGTTGCGGATGAAGATTCGCCTGCTTTGGCGATCCTCGAAGGTCTTCGGGTCGAAAGCGTCGTGACCATTGACGGTGACGTGAAGGCCCGCAGTGAAGGTACCACGAACGCCAATCTGCCAACCGGTGGGATCGAAGTTTTTGCCCGGTTGGTCACAATCCAGAGCCGCGCCGACGAATTGCCGATGCCGGTTGCGGGGGAACAGGAATATCCTGAAGAAATCCGATTGAAGAACCGTTTCCTCGATCTGCGCCGTGAAAGTGTGCACGCCAACATCATGCTGCGCAGCAACGTGATCGCCTCGCTCCGCCGCCGCATGGTCGGACAGGGCTTCACCGAAATCCAGACGCCGATCCTGTCCGCTTCCAGCCCGGAGGGCGCGCGCGATTTTCTCGTCCCCAGCCGGATGCACAAAGGCAAATTCTACGCGCTGCCGCAGGCACCGCAGATGTTCAAACAGCTGCTGATGGTGTCCGGCTTTGACCGGTACTTCCAGATCGCACCTTGTTTCCGCGACGAAGATTTGCGCGCAGACCGCAGCCTGGAATTCTACCAGCTCGACCTGGAAATGAGCTTCGTGACGCAGGACGATGTCTTCGCGGCACTGGAGCCAGTGCTGGGCGGTGTGTTCGAAGAATTTGCGGGCGGCAAGACCGTCACCCCGACGGGTGAATTCCCGCGCATTCCTTACCGGGAATCGATGTTGAAATACGGCAGCGACAAGCCTGACCTGCGCAATCCGCTGATTATCTCCGACGTTTCGAGCCATTTCGAAAAATCCGGTTTCGGACTGTTCGAGAAGATTGTTGGCGGCGGCGGAATTGTCCGGGTGATCCCGGCCCCGAACACGCATGAGAAGAGCCGCAAGTTCTTTGACGACATGAACAATTGGGCGCGCGGCGAAGGCTTTGCGGGTCTGGGCTATGTGACCCGCAAGGGCGGCGAGTTTGGCGGTCCGATTGCCAAGAACCACGGCCCCGAACTGATGGCGCAGCTGTATGACGAGGTGGGCCTTGGCGAAAATGACGGCTTGTTCTTTGCCGCGGGCAAGGAAAAGGACGCGGTCAAGCTGGCGGGTGCTGCCCGTACCCGCGTGGCTGAAGAACTTGAATTGATCGAGCAGGGCTGCTTCAAATTCTGCTGGATCGTCGATTTCCCGATGTTCGAATATGACGAGGAAGCGAAAAAGGTCGATTTCAGCCACAACCCGTTCTCCATGCCGCAGGGCGAAATGGAAGCGCTGGAAACCATGGACCCGCTGGATATTCTGGCGTGGCAATATGACATCGTCTGCAACGGCTATGAATTGTCATCCGGCGCGATCCGGAACCACAAGCCGGAGATCATGTACAAAGCGTTCGAAATTGCCGGTTATACGCAGGCCGATGTGGATGCGAATTTCTCCGGCATGATCAATGCGTTCAAATATGGCGCGCCGCCGCATGGCGGCTCCGCGCCGGGGATCGACCGGATTGTGATGCTGCTGGCGGACGAGCCGAACATCCGTGAAGTGATCGCATTCCCGCTCAACCAGAAGGGCGAGGACCTGATGATGGGCGCGCCGAGCACGGTTTCCGCTGCCCAGCTCAAGGAATTGGCGATCCGCATCGTGGAACCGCCAAAGGCTGCGAACGCAACGCCGACTGAACGCCCTGAGAAAAGCGGAGAATAACCGGCGCGATAGTGTCACTAGTTTTACGCACGCTCTTGCCAGCCTGCGTCCGCTTCATTAGGGCCTCAGGAAAGTTTCAAACCCCAATTCGAGAGGGAAAATATGTCCGATACTGCTGATCGCGTTTCCAAGATTGTTGTCGAACACCTCGGTGTAGAAGCCGACAAGGTCACCCAGGAAGCCAGTTTCATTGACGATCTGGGCGCAGACAGCCTCGATATCGTTGAATTGGTAATGGCATTCGAAGAAGAGTTCGGTGTCGAAATCCCTGACGATGCTGCTGAAAAGATCACCACCGTTGGTGATGCCACGAAGTACATCGAAGAGCACAAGGGCTGATCGCCCATCCCGCCGTACTCGTCCGACAGCCAGTCTATTGGGCGGTCGGCGGAGACTTAACAGGCTCGACCCCCATTTAGGGGCCGGGCCTGTTGCATTTTAACGGAGAGTTGCATGCGCCGTGTGGTGATAACTGGAATGGGTCTTGTCACGCCTCTTGGGGCTGATGTCGAAACGACTTGGGCAAACATTCTTGCGTCCAAAAGCGGCGCAGGCCCAATCACGCGTTTCGATGCTTCGGACCAGAAATGCCAGATCGCCTGTGAGGTGAAGCCGGTCGATCACGAATACGGCTTCGATCCAGACAAGCGGGTCGATCACAAGGTCCAGCGGCAGGTTGATCCGTTCATCATCTACGGCATTGATGCCGCCGGTCAGGCGCTCGAAGATGCCGGGCTGGAAGACATGTCCGAGGAACTCCGCCTGCGCACCGGGTGTTCAATCGGCTCCGGCATTGGCGGACTGCCGGGCATCGAACTCGAGTCGGTTAATCTCCACGAACGCGGGCCAAGCCGGGTCAGCCCGCATTTTGTCCACGGACGCCTGATCAATCTGATTTCTGGCCAGGTTTCGATCAAATACGGCCTGATGGGCCCCAACCACGCGGTTGTGACTGCGTGCTCCACGGGCGCACACTCGATCGGCGATGCTGCGCGGATGATCCGCGACGATGACGCCGATATCATGCTGGCCGGCGGCGCTGAGGGAACGATCTGCCCGCTCGGCGTGGCCGGATTTGCTCAGGCACGCGCGCTCAACATGTCTTATAACGACCGTCCCGAACAGGCGAGCCGCCCCTATGACAAGGACCGCGACGGTTTTGTCATGGGCGAGGGTGCCGGCGTGGTCGTGCTGGAAGAATACGAACACGCGAAGGCGCGCGGCGCCAAGATCTATGCCGAAGTCGTCGGTTACGGCCTGTCCGGCGATGCCTATCACGTCACCGCGCCGCATCCCGAAGGTTTGGGTGCATACCGTTCGATGGAAATGGCGCTGAAGAAGGCGGGCATGACCCCGTCCGACATTGATTACATCAACGCCCACGGTACATCGACCATGGCCGACACGATCGAATTGGGCGCGGTGAAGCGCCTGTTCGGCGACGCGATCAGCGATGTTTCGATGAGCTCGACCAAATCGGCCATCGGTCATTTGCTCGGCGGGGCAGGGGCGGTTGAATCAATCTTCTGCGTTCTGGCCCTGCGCGACCAGATCGTGCCGCCAACGCTCAATCTCGATAACCCGGACGAAGGCACCGAGGACGTCGATCTGGTGCCGCACACGGCCAAGAAACGCGAAGTGCGTGCTGTCCTGAACAACAGCTTCGGTTTCGGCGGCACAAATGCCAGCCTGGTGATGAAGAAGGTAGACTAATATGGTTCGTCGCGGCTGTCTGGTTCTGGCCGCATTGGGCATTCTCGCCTTCATCGGCGCCGCGGTCTTTGCTGCTGGTTGGTATGGCTCTGCCGATATCGATGAAGATACGCCGTTTGTGGTGTCATCCGGATCAACCCTGACCGGTGTCGCGACGAAGCTGGAAGAAAAAGGCGTGATCGGTTCTGCCGACGCGTTTTTGCTTCGGGCCAAGATTCTCGGCAGCAGCGATCCCGTGCAGGCCGGCGAGTTCCTGCTCCCGGCCGGGGCCAGTCCGGCGACAATCCTGAGGAAACTGCAAAGCGGCGACGTCATTCGGCGCTTTGTGACCATCCCCGAAGGCATACCCTCGATCATGGTACAGGAACGGTTGATGGCCGAGCCGCTGCTGACCGGCGAAGTCGCCGTGCCAGCGGAAGGCTCGGTGCTGCCCGACACGTATGATTTTGAGCGCGGGGAAAGCCGCGCCGCAGTTCTACAGCGAATGCAGGCCGCCATGGGCAAGACGCTGGCCGAATTGTGGGACAAACGCGCGCCCGGCATTGCCGTTAAAACGCCAAAGGAAGCGGTCATCCTGGCCTCGATTGTGGAGAAGGAAACCGGAGTTGCCTCTGAACGGCGCATGGTTGCCGGGCTCTATTCCAACCGGGTGAAGTCCGGGATGCTGCTGCAAGCGGACCCGACGATTATTTATCCGATCACCAAGGGGAAGCCGCTCGGACGCCGCATTCTCCAGTCTGAGATATCGGCGGTAAACGGTTATAATACTTACACAATGGTCGGGCTGCCTGTTGGACCGATCACCAATCCGGGACGCGAATCGATTGCTGCAGTGCTTAATCCGGCGAAGACCAGTGCGCTTTTCATGGTGGCTGACGGAAAGGGCGGCCATGAGTTTGCCGATACCTTGGAGCAGCACAATGCCAACGTCGAAAAATGGTATGCGCTGCGCCGCCAGCGCGGCGAAATGTGACCCGGGAAACGGCTCCCGCACCTGATACGGCGCCGTTCATTGTAACTGCGGAACTGCCGCATGATCTGGCGGCATGGGCGACCAGCCTGCGCACCGCGCACTTCCCGCCCGAACGCAATTATCTTAAGGCTCATGTTACGCTGTTCCATGCGCTGCCGCATTTCTGCGCCGACGAAATCCGTGCCGCATTGGCGCAGGAAGCTGCCGAGGAAGCGCCTGTGGAGGGCGAACTGGTCGGCCTGATGTCTCTAGGCGGCGGCACGGCATTGAAGCTTTCCAGCCCGGCCATGCTGGCGCTGCGCGACCGCCTGGCGGACCGGTTGCACGGACTGCTAACCTCACAGGATAGCCACCGGCCTCGGTTGCATGTCACCATCCAGAACAAGGTGACATCTAAGGAGGCAAAGGCGCTGCAGGCTGAACTGGAGCCGCAAATATTGCCGCGATCATTCCGTTTTGCCGGATTGGGACTACACATCTACCGCGGCGGGCCGTGGGAACATGTCCGCAATTTTCCGTTTCGCGGTAAAGCCCGTACGTTTCGCGGTTGACCAGCGCATCGGCGCACCCTAAATGCGCCGCCTTGCCCGGCTGTTTTGAGAACCTCAAACCACCCGGTTGCCCTTTTGGGGCGGAGTAGCTCAGCTGGTTAGAGCAGCGGAATCATAATCCGCGTGTCGGGGGTTCGAGTCCCTCCTCCGCTACCAAT
>JBFEKH010000006.1:0-58124 GCA_041552775.1 Allopontixanthobacter sp. | reverse complement strand
TCCCGCTAGGCTCCACCAATATAAATTGATTGAAGCCGGGTATTTCCCGCACGCTGGCCAACGAGGTTTCGTTCGCCGGCGTTTTTGGCATTTAGCGCTGCACGGGCTGCGGCGGAGGAGTGAGGACTATGTTTGACAGTCTATCCGACCGCCTGGGCGGAGTGTTCGACAAGCTGCGCGGCCGCGGCGCATTGTCCGAACAGGATGTGCGCGATGCAATGCGCGAAGTGCGCGTTGCGCTGCTGGAAGCGGACGTTGCGCTGCCGGTGGTTCGCCGTTTTGTTGACCGAGTCACCGAAAAGGCGATCGGCGCCGAGGTTCTCAGGTCGGTCACGCCGGGCCAACAAGTGGTCAAGATCGTCAATGACGAACTGATCGAGACACTTGGCGGTGAAACGCAGGAAGGCCTGAACCTCGAAGCGAAACCGCCGGTCGTGATCATGATGGTTGGCCTGCAAGGCTCCGGCAAGACGACCACATCCGCCAAACTGGCAAAATTCATCCGCGAAAAGCACGGCAAGAAGGTCATGATGGCGTCGCTCGACGTCAATCGTCCCGCCGCGCAGGAACAGCTGGCAGTGCTCGGCACCCAGATTGAAACTGCGACACTGCCGATTATCGCTGGTCAGCAGCCGGTCGATATCGCCCGCCGCGCGCTTGAATCCGCGAAATTGCAAAATGTCGATGTGCTGCTGCTCGATACTGCGGGCCGGTTGCATGTAGACGAAGCGCTCATGGCCGAGATGAAGGCAGTTGCCTCTATCACGGTGCCGACCGAAGTGCTGCTGGTGGTCGATGCGCTGACCGGCCAGGACGCGGTCAATGTCGCGCAGAACTTCTCCAGCGAAGTCAGCCTGACCGGCGTTATCCTCACCCGGATGGACGGCGATGCGCGCGGCGGTGCTGCGCTGTCGATGCGCCACGTCACCGGCAAGCCGATCAAATTTGCCGGTACCGGCGAGAAGCTGGACGCGCTTGAGGCATTCCAGCCGAGCCGGATCGCCAATCGCATCCTGGGCATGGGCGATGTCGTCAGCCTGGTGGAAAAAGCCGCAGCCACGATCAGCGCCGAAGATGCCGAGGAACAGGCGCGGCGGATGGCCAAGGGCCAGTTCGACCTTAACGATTTGCGCACCCAGCTGCGCCAGATGCAGAGCATGGGCGGCCTCGGAATGCTGGCCGGCATGATGCCGGGCATGAAGAAAGCCAAGGCGGCGATGGCGCAGAGCGGCATGGACGACAAGGTGTTGGTCCACATGGATGCGGTGATCGGGTCGATGACCCCGAAAGAGCGCGCCAACCCCGCGCTGCTGAACGCCAAGCGGAAGAAACGCGTTGCTGCCGGTGCCGGCATGCAGGTGCAAGACGTCAATCGTCTGCTGAAAATGCATCAGGAAATGTCCAAGGCGATGAAGCAGATCCGCAAGATGGGCGGGCTGAAAGGCCTCGGCGCATTGTTCGGCAAGGGCGGCATGGGCGCAGCGATGCCGGGCCTCGGCGGTCCGGGCGGCGGGGCTGGCATGGGCGGCATGGGTGGCGGCGGAATGGGCAACCTTCCACCCGACCTTCAGAATTTACTAAACAAGAAATAATTACAGATACTTATACTCGAAAGGTAAACTACAATGGCAATTGCACTCCGTCTTTCTCGCGGTGGCTCCAAGAAGCGTCCGTACTACCGCATCGTTGCGGCTGACCAACGCGCACCGCGCGACGGCAAATATCTTGAGCAGATCGGCACCTATAACCCGCTGCTCGCCAAGGATGACGAAAAGCGCGTTTCGCTGAACGAAGACCGCGCCCGTTACTGGCTCGGCGTCGGCGGCCAGCCTAGCGACCGTGTCGCCCGCTTCCTGGATGCTGCTGGCGTTCTGGAACGTGCGCCGCGCAACAACCCCAACAAGGCAAAGCCAGGCGAAAAGGCCGTGGAACGCGCTGAAGAAAAGGCTGAAAAGGCTGCAGCGGCTGACGAAGCTGCCAAGGCTGCCGTGGAAGAAGCCAAGGCTGCTCCAGCTGAAGAACCAGTTGCTGAAGAAGCTCCGGCTGAAGAAGCAGCACCAGAAGCACCCACCGAAGAAGCTGCTCCAGAGGCTCCAGCTGAAGAAGCTGCCGCCGAAGATGCACCAGCTGAAGAAGCACCAACTGAAGAAGCTGCTTCCGAAGAAAAGACCGAGGGCTGATCCCTTTGTCAAACGACAAGCCCGTTACGCTGGCAGCCATTATCGGCGCGCATGGCGTGACGGGCGAAGTCCGCCTGAAGCTGTTCGGCGAAGGCTGGGCAGAATTGAAGCGTTACAAGAGCTTCAATGACGGCGCATTCACCCTTCAGAAAATCCGCGACGACAACAAGGGCGGCGCAGTCGCCCGCTTTGCCGAATGCGAGGATCGCAACACGGCTGAAAAGCTGCGCGGAACGGCGCTGACCGTGACCCGCACGGACTTCCCCGACCTGGCCGAGGGCGAATACTACCACGCCGATCTGCTTGGCCTGCCGGCCGCCTCCGAAACCGGCGAGGTTTTGGGTATTGTGGTCCAGGTGCTGAATTTTGGCGCCGGGGATGTCATCGAAGTCGAACGTCCGCCAGTGGACGGTAAATCCGGCAAGCGCTTCATGGTCCCGATGAACAAGGATGCGGTGCCCGAATGGAGCGCCGAAGGCATGGTAATCGACTCCGCATTCGTGATTGATTAGACCGGTTCCATGATGATCTTCGGTCTGTTTTTCGTCGTAGCAATCGTGGCCCTGTTCGCGCTGGCCTTCGCCTTCATCCTTGGCATTGTTCGGCCCGGCAGTTCGGTAAAAGGACGTGTGAGCATTGCCGCAATTGGTGCCGGCTTCATCCCGACATTACCGGCTTTCGCTGCGCTGGGTGCTGGCAGTGATCCACTGGCGGATGGCTGGATCCCGATTTTCGCCGTTTTCGTGCTGGCAGTTTTTCTGACCGCAGTGATCGCTTTTCCGGTGGCCTATTTTTATACCCGTCGCTGCGAATCCAAGCGCAATCCGCCAATCAAGCCCGACGTCTTTGAATGACCTTCGCCGCTACCATTATGACGCTTCATGCCGAGATGTTTCCCGGGCCGCTGGGCGTGTACCTGTCAGGGCGGGCACTGGAGGATGGCAAGTGGTCACTCGACAACGATGGCCATTACTCACAGTGCGATGTGTTCGCGTTGCACGTTGATACGCGCAGAAAGGGCGGGGTGAACTTCACAACGTGAAACTATTGCCGATTCTCCTGATTTTCAACCTTTGCTTGCCAGCGCTATTTGCCGGCTTGTTCGCCCATGGAGAGCTCATCAAGAAGGGTGCCACTCCGACATTTCGCCGTTTGCTTGTGATTTCATCGGTTGCGGCGTCACTCCCGTCAATGCTCTCGACGATAGCCAGCGATTTTGGGTTTTTGGGATCCGAACCCGTTGGCGATCTCGTGCAATTGCTTGTGACGTGGTCGGTTGTGACCCTCATTCCATGCTTGCCGATCACGTATTGTGTTTCACGCTTGGCAAAAAGGTCGGAGCCGGTGGATATGGATGTATTCAAATGACCTTCGCCGCTACCATTCTCACGCTTTATCCCGAGATGTTTCCCGGGCCGCTGGGCGTGTCCCTGGCGGGGCGGGCGCTGGAGGAGGGCAAGTGGTCGCTCGATACCATCCAGATCCGCGATTTCGCGGCGGACAAGCACCGCACGGTCGACGATACGCCTGCTGGCGGCGGTGCCGGGATGGTGCTGAAGGCCAACGTGCTGGCGGGCGCGATCGACCATGCGCGGGCCGCTCACCCGGACGCTCCGGTGCTGGCGATGACACCGCGCGGCAAGCCCATCACGCAGGCGCGCATTCGCGAGCTCTCGGCGGGTCCGGGGGTTACGATCCTGTGCGGCCGGTTCGAAGGATTTGATGAACGGATTTTCGAAGGCCGCGATGTGGAAGAAATCTCGGTCGGGGACATCGTTTTGTCGGGCGGAGAACCTGCCGCGCTGATGATACTCGACGCTTGCATTCGGCTGCTTCCCGGCGTAATGGGCGCGGCTTCGAGTGGTACCGAAGAAAGCTTTGAAGAAGGCCTTCTCGAATATCCTCATTATACCCGACCTCAGGAATGGGAAGGGCGCACGATCCCCGAAGTGTTGCGATCGGGGGATCATGCGAAGATCGAGGCGTGGCGCAAAGCCATGTCGGAAGATCACACACGGTTACGCAGGCCGGACCTTTGGGAACGTCATTGTGACGTTCGGGACCAGTCTGCCTCTGGCGCGCGACGAAAAAATAAGGACCGGGGTCAATGAACCTTATCCAGCAGATCGAAGCCGAGGAAATTGCCAAGGCTGCGAAAGAAATACCGAATTTCCGCGCAGGCGACACCGTTCGCGTCGGCGTAAAAGTTGTCGAAGGAACGCGTGAGCGTATCCAGATGTTCGAAGGCGTATGTATTGCCCGTTCGAACCGCGGCATGGGCAGCAACTTCACCGTTCGCAAGATGAGCTTCGGCGAAGGTGTGGAACGTGTATTCCCGCTTTATGCGCCAATCGTGGACAGCATCACCGTGGTTCGCCGCGGTATCGTGCGCCGCGCGAAGCTGTACTATCTGCGCGGCCTCACCGGCAAGCGCGCTCGTATCGCCGAACGCCGCGATTACGCTCCGAAGGCATAAGCCCTTCAGCAGTAGAATTGAAAGGGGCGTTCCGGGTAAACCGGGGCGCCCTTTTTCTTTGCGTCCCTGCTTTGCGTGGACCGCGCGCCGCGCTAGGCTCGCAGGACCTAGATAGAGAGGTTTTCCTTTGATATGCGCCTACTGCTTGCCGCTGCTGCGTCATTTGCCTTTTCCGCCCCGGCTTTCGCGCAGGGTGGGTCCATGAACGGTTCTGCGGACCTGACTTTCGAGCAGGTTTTTGCAAGCCCGAGCCTGAACGGCCCGGCCCCGCGCGGGGTCAAGCTGTCACCTGACGGGCGCTATCTCACGCTGCTGAAGAACCGCGAAACCGACAAGGATCGGTACGATCTGTGGGGCTATGACCGTCAGACCGGCGAATGGTCGATGCTGGTCGATTCGGAAAAGCTGGGTTCGGGACGGGAATTGTCCGAAGACGAGAAAATGCAGCGCGAGCGGCAGCGGATCGGTAATCTGTCGGGCATCGTGACCTATGAATGGACCGCCGACAGTTCGGCGATGCTGGTGCCGCTGGACGGCGATTTGTATCTCGCCAGCCTTGATGGCTCGGTGAAGCGGCTGACCGATACGGAAGAAAGCGAACTCAATCCCGGGCTCAGCCCCAAAAGCACCTATCTGTCCTTTGTCCGGGATCGTCAGCTGTGGGTTGGCGCGGTGGGCGAGGAAGCCAGGCCAATCACCCCCAAGGAAGGCGAACTGATCCGCTGGGGAGAGGCGGAATTCGTCGCGCAGGAGGAAATGAGCCGCCTGACCGGCTATTGGTGGTCGCCGAACGATGACCGCATCGCCGTGCAGCGCACCGATGAAAGCCCGGTCGGCGTGGTCACACGCGCCGCAATTGGCGCGACCGGGACCAAGGTGTTCGACCAGCGCTATCCGGCGGCTGGCAGCGACAATGCGCTGGTGCAATTGTTTCTGATGAACCCCGATGGCAGCGGCAAGGTTGAGGTCGATCTCGGCGCGGAAACCGATATTTACCTCGCCCGCGCCGATTGGGGACCGGACGATTTCCTGTATGTCCAACGCCAGAACCGCGACCAGACCGTGCTCGATATGCTCAAAGTGGATCCGGCGACCGGAAAATCCGAGATATTGCTCACCGAAACCGCAGCCGCCAGGGATTACTGGATAAACCTGTCCGACAATTACAAATTCCTGAAGGATGGCAGCCTGATTTGGTGGTCGGAACGTAGCGGTTTCGGGCATTTTTACCGATTTGCCGATGGGCAATGGACCCAGCTGACCAGAGGCGACTGGGTCGCGACAAAATTGGTCGGCGTGAACGAGGATGCGGGCCTGCTCTATTTTACCGGCAACCGCGACGATGTGCTGGCGCAGGCCGTCTATCACGCCGATCTTTCCATTCCCGGCACGGTCACCCGCGTGAGCGATGCTGGCTGGGCAGCAAGCGCCGAGATGGACAAGACCGGCCAGACTTTGCTGGTGACCCGTTCAAACGAGAAGCAGCCGCCGCAAACCTATCTGGCGGATATGTCGGGCGAGATGCTGGCATGGGTCGAGGAAAATGCGCTGAACGCGTCCCACCCTTATAGCGCGCATCTTTCCAGCCACGTGGCGCCTGAATACGGGAAGATCAAGGCAGCCGACGGGGTCACCGATCTGCACTGGATGATGCTCAAGCCGAAGATGGAGCCGGACAAGAAATATCCGGTACTGTTCAGTCATTACGGCGGACCCGGCCCGCAGACCGTCAACCGGGACTGGGACGGCGCATTGCCGCAGGCCATTGCCGACAAGGGATACATCTATTTCCAGATCGACAATCGCGGCAGCGCCAATCGCGGCGTGGCATTCGAACAGCCGATCTACCGCGCAATGGGCGGGGTCGAAGTGGCTGACCAGAAGGCCGCGGCGCAGTTCCTGAAGTCACTCGATTTCGTCGATGCCGGCAAGGTTGCGCTCTACGGCTGGTCCTATGGTGGCTACATGACGCTGAAGCAGATGCAGGCCGATCCCGGGCTGTATGCGGCAGGCATTTCCGGTGCGCCGGTCACGCGGTGGGAATTGTATGACACCCATTATACCGAGCGTTTCATGGGCGACCCGCGCCAAGTCCCGGAGGCTTACGAAAAGGCCAGCGCGATCCCCGATGCGGAGAAAATCACCGATCCGCTGCTGCTGATCCATGGCATGGCGGATGACAATGTGGTGTTCGAAAATTCGTCCGAGCTGATCGCCAAGCTGCAGGGCGCGAACCGTCCGTTCGAAATGATGCTATACCCTGGCTACACTCACCGCGTGTCAGGCGAACAGATTAGCCCACATTTGTGGAACACGATCTTCGCCTTCCTCCAGCGGCACGGGGTGACGCCGCCGGAATAAGGTTCAGTCCAGCCAACCTAGCGCAATAGCCGCCACTTCGGAGGGCGCTTCGACTTGCGGGTAATGGCCGATGCGCGGCAGCAAGTGATGTTTTGCGCCAGGCAAAGATTTGACCCAATGCCGGTATGCGTGCTCGCCGGAGACCGGATCAAGCGCGCCATTGATCAAGCCGATGCGCTCCTGCACGTGCTTGAGCACGCCGACCCAGCGCGCTTCATTCGCGCGGCGGTCGCCAATGTAATGCAGCAGCTTGTGGAAGATGAGATTGCCCTCCTGCTCCGCAATCAGTGACCAGAACTCGTCCAGCTCTTGCGCGCTTGGCTGTGTCTCCGGCCCGAACACTGCGGAGAAACTCTTCCCGAAGCCTTTGCGGTTCAGCATCCGGCTGACCAGAAAGCCCAGCGGAGAAATGCCCAGTGTCTGGATTGGCCTTGGACGGTGCAAATCGGGGAAGATACCGCCGTTGAGGAAGACCATTTTGCCCAGACCAGCCGCACCACTGCCTTCGTGCTGGCGGGACAGCAATTCCTGCCCGACCGAAACACCGTAATCATGCACCAGTGCATCGAATTCCGTAATTCCGAGGTGATCCAGCAGCGCCAGTTGCATGTCTGCCTGACGGTGGATCGAATAGCCGGACCGGGGTTTGTCAGACAGTCCGAAGCCGATCATGTCGGCGGCCACCAGACTGTGGTCTGCGCTCATCGCTTCCCATATCGGCGCCCAATCCCAGGCGGCTGAGGGAAATCCGTGGACCATCAGCAGCGGTTTTCCGGAACCCGCAGTCCAATAGGCAATCCTTAGGCCGTCAAACTCGAAATGCCTCGCCTGACTGCGCCATTGTTCCATATTGATCGCCATTGATGATCCCCTGCATTCGATTGCTTGCTTTCGCAGCCCGCAATTGATGCTAGAGGCCATCGCTAGTCTTGCAAGTTGGTTTGAGTTCAGGAGATACGAATTGGGTTATCGCGTTGTCGTCGTCGGAGCGACCGGAAATGTCGGCCGGGAAATCATGGCTGTTCTGGCCGAGCGGGAGTTTCCGATCGAGGAAATCGCTGCTGTCGCCAGCGCACGTTCGCATAATTCCGAAGTGGAATTCGGCGACACCGGCAAAATGCTGAAATGCAAGAACATCGCAAATTTCGACTGGACCGGTTGGGATATCGCCCTGTTCGCCGCAGGCTCCACTGCCACGCGAGAATATGCGCCTAAGGCTGCGGCTGCTGGCTGCGTGGTGATCGACAACAGCTCGCTCTACCGGATGGACCCGGATGTTCCGCTGATCGTGCCCGAAGTGAACCCCGATGCGATTGACGGCTATACCAAGCGCAACATCATCGCGAATCCAAACTGTTCGACCGCGCAGATGGTCGTCGCACTCAAGCCATTGCATGATGCCGCCACGATCAAGCGGGTCGTGGTCAGCACGTACCAGTCCGTGTCGGGCGCGGGCAAGGCCGGGATGGACGAATTGTTCGAACAAAGCCGCGCCATTTTTGTGGGTGACAAGCCCGAACCGCGCGCCTTCACCAAACAGATCGCATTCAACGTGATCCCGCATATCGATGTTTTTCTGGACGATGGTTCGACCAAGGAAGAATGGAAGATGGTGGTCGAAACCAAGAAGATCCTCGATCCCAAGATCAAGCTGACGGCAACCTGCGTGCGGGTGCCGGTGTTTGTCGGCCATTCCGAAGCGATCCATATCGAGTTCGAGAACGAAATTACTGCCGAACAGGCACAGGATATCCTGCGTGAAGCACCTGGGGTCATGCTGATCGATAAGCGCGAGGATGAAGGTTACATGACTCCGGTTGAATGTGTCGGCGACAGCGCGACCTACATCAGCCGCGTGCGTGAAGACCCGACGGTTGAACACGGATTGATCCTTTGGTGCGTGTCCGACAATCTACGTAAAGGCGCCGCGCTGAATGCGGTGCAGATCGCCGAATTGCTCGGTCGCAGGCATTTGAAGAAGGGGTGACCCAGACAATCCGGGCGCCGATTTGGGAGTGAAGTGATGGATTTTCGGCTTGTATTGATGGTCGCGGGATTGGCGCTGGTTGCCTGCTCGCCCCAGCCCGCCGAAACCATATCGGATGCGGCGAAAACGAGCGAGGGTGCCGCCAAGCCTGCGCAAATCGCTGCCGGCCAAGTCAGGCTTGCCGGTGACAATATCACTATCACTGGCCCAGCCGGAACGACGTTGGCTTTCGGTTCGCCTCGCGACGTGGTTGATACCGAACTGACACGGGCAATGGGGCCGGCTTTTGACCGTAGCAGCATTGACGAATGCGGTGCTGGCCCGATGGAATTCACCGACTATTCTGGCGGTCTGAGGGCTAATTTCCAGGATAGCAAGCTGGTCGGCTGGACCCTGTCGCGCGAAGAAGACGAAAGCTCGGTAATGACTACGAGGAATGTCGGCGTTGGCACCCGTGAGCAGGACGTGAAGAAGGCTTATTCCGTCCAGCAAATGACCGACAGCACGCTTGGGGATGAATTCTATACCAGCGACGGCGTCGGCGGCTTCTTCACCAGCAACGGCAGCGGCAAAGTGGTGGAAAGCCTGTTTGCCGGCACGAACTGTTTCTTCCGATGACCTTGCAAGCAGACCTCTATTTCTCGTTCCGCTCGCCCTATTCCTATCTGGCGATTGGCCGGTATCGCGCGCTGGCCGAGATGTTCGATGTCGATATCGCGCTGCGGCCCGTTTACCCGCTAGCGATCCGGCAGCCCGATTTCTTCGAGCGGAACCATCCCAATTGGCTCGGCTACACCATGCGCGACATGGTGCGGGTCGCGCAGTTTCACGGCATTCCTTTCGCGGCGCCGAAACCCGATCCCATTGTGCAAAACATGATGACCCGCGAAATCGCCGAGGACCAGCCGCATATTTTCCACCTGACCCGCATGGGTCAAGCCGCCGCCCGCCGCGGCAAGGGCCTTGCCTTTGCCGATGAAGTGTCGCGCCTGATCTGGGGCGGAACGGCTGGCTGGCATGAGGGCGAACATCTGACCGGTGCAGCTACCCGCGCGGGTCTCGATCTGGCGGAGCTGGCGGCAGAGGCGGAAGCGGATGCTGAAACTCTCGACAATGAAATTGCCGCCAATCAGCAGGCGTTGGAGGCTGCGGGCCATTGGGGGGTCCCCACGCTGGTGTTCGAGGGAGAGCCCTTCTTCGGGCAGGATCGGATTGAAATGGTCCTGTCGCGAATGAACGAGAAAGGCCTAACGGAGCGTTAGCGGTCCGCCACTGGCGCGGGTGTGGGCGCAGGCGCGCTGACTAGCCGCTTGTCGCGTCGCATCAGGAATGCCAGCGGCACAGCGGCCAGGGTCATCCACATCATCAGCCAGAAATCGTCGATATAGGCGATCATTGCGGCCTGCCGGTTCAATTCCCCGTCAATCAGGCGCAGCCCGATTTCGCCGACCGCCTGGAACTGGTCAATCGTCGCGACATCGATCAGACTGCTGGTGCCCGAAGTGATGTGGCTACCCAAATCGGCATGGGCCGTCTGGATATTCCGTGCCAGCAGAACTGTCATCAAGGAGATGCCAGCCGATGCCCCGACCGAACGGAACAGGTTGAGCAAGCTCGATCCGTCCGTACGCAGGCGCGGGGGCAGGGTGGCGAAGGCGCTGACGTTGAGCGGAATGAATACCAGCCCCATCCCGAGGCCCTGAAGAAAACCGGACATGATGATCGTCTGCTGGTCTGCCGCCAGCGACCAGTGCGACATCTGCCACAGCGACATGCTGGTGATGAGGAAACCGCAAGCGACCACCGGGCGCGAATCCACGCCATGGCGCATCAGGATGCCGGCGAGTTGCATGCTGATCAGCACGCCCAGTCCGCGCGGCATCAGGATCAGGCCGGTATCGATCACGTTATATCCGAACAGGCGCTGGAGCATCGGCGGCAGCAACGCCATGGTCGCGAACATGATCACTCCGATCGCGATCATGAAGAATAGTGCGATACTGAAATTACGGTCCTTGAACAGGGCCATATCGAACAGACCGTCGCGCGCAGTGGTCAGGTGGATCACGGTCATCCAGGCGCCGGAAACCATCAGAAATGCATACAGCCAGATCTCGCCCGAATTGAACCAGTCGGCTTGTTGGCCCCGGTCTAGCAGCAGCTGGAAAGCGATCAGCGTGGTGGCAATCAGGCCGAAGCCCAGCAGATCGAACCGCCGGGTGCGCATTTCCCGGTGCGGCAGATTGGCAATCAGGATCGCGAGGGTGAGCGCGCCGACCGGCAGGTTTACGTAGAATACCCAGCGCCAGCTCGCAGATTCGGTCAGCCATCCGCCCAGAACCGGCCCCAGGATTGGCCCGATCATGATCCCCATGCCCCACAGCGCCATCATCTGCGGGTGTCGGCTGGGCCGCGTAATATCGAGCATGAAGCTCTGGCTCAGCGGAGCGATGAATGCGCCGGCTACACCCTGCAGCGCGCGGAACAGGACCATTTCTTCCAGATTTTGCGCCGCGCCGCACATCATCGATGCGATGATGAAGCCGGCGACCGAGAAAATGAACAGCCGCCGCGCACCGATCCTGTCGGCCAGCCAACCGGTGATCGGCATCGCAACTGCGGAAGCGATGATGTAGCTGGTCAGCACCCAGGTCACGGTATCGGCCGTTGCGCCCAGCGTTGATTGCATGTGCGGAATGGCAACATTGGCGATGGTGGTGTCGAGGATCTGCATCAGCGATGCGGCCATTATCCCCACGATCAGCAGCATGTGGTTGGCCACCGGCAATTGCGCTTCGTCGCTGCCAGCTGCGTGCTGAGCCGTCAGGTCAGGGCGTTCAGGCTCGGCAGTCGACGCCATCGGATCAGCGCTTCCGGCCATCCGTATAGACAGTAACGTTGCTCGATAATCCGGCGATCAGGACCCGCGGGCTGTTGCTGTCGATGGCGATGCGCACCGGCACGCGCTGTGTCACCTTCACCCAATTGCCGGTGGCATTCTGGGCTGGTAGGATCGAGAATTCGGAACCGGTGCCCGCGCCAATCGATGACACGTGGCCTTCCAGCACCAGGTCAGGATAGGCGTCGAAGCGGATCTGTGCTGCCTGTCCGACGGCCATTTTGGCAAGGTCGGTTTCCTTGAAATTGGCTTCGACATAGCTGGTGTTGCTTGCAACCAGCGTCATGATCGGCAGACCGGCCACGACCTGTTGACCTGTCTGCAACCGGTCTGCCTCCGCGATGCGGCCCGCCATGGGTGCGCGAACTTCGGATCGGGACAGATTGAGCTGGGCAGTTTCCCGCTGCACCTTGGCAGCGGCAACCTGGGGGTTCTCTCCCGGTACTGCCGATCCGGTTGCCAGCCGTGCGCGGGCTTCCTGTGATCGCGCCTGCGCCGCCCGCAACCCTTCGCGGGCCTGGGCAACGGAATGCTGCGCCGCTTCGTAATCGGCCTTGGTGGTGAAGCCGCGGTTCCACAGCGCCTGCTGGCGTTCAAGGTTGGACTGGGCAAAGGCGGTCTGTTCTCGCGCGGCGGAGATGTCGGCACCGGACAGGGCGCTGTCATTCGTCAGTGCGGTCACATTGGCCTGCGCGCCGGCAATCGCCGCATTGGCCTGCGCGACTTGCAGGCGGAACGGCTCGGGATCGATCCGGAACAGCAAGTCACCCGCTGCAACATCCTCGCCCTCGGCCACGGTGACTTCGATAATCCGGCCTCCCACTTCCGCGCTGATCGAGACCTTGTCCTGTTTCAGATAGGCATTGTCGGTCGATACCGTGCCCGCAAGGCTTTGCCAGTAGATCCCGCCGCCGACGAGCAGCAGCATGGGTACTGCCAGCATCAAGGCGATCCGTCCCCAGCGGCGGCGCGGCTTCTGCTCTGCCTGGTCGATGACTTGGGCAGGGGCGTCTGCGCCGATCGCAGTGTCCGCGACAGGCGGTTTCGGGTCAGCCTCAGCCATTGGCAGCTTCCTTCAGATCGCGGCGGGCGGACAGATTGTTGCCAATCAATGTCAGCATGCGTGTGAATTCCTGGCGGTTGGCATCATCCATTCCGGCCAGCGCTTCTTCGACCATGTCATCAATCTGGGCACCAAGGCGGCTAACCTGGGCATTGGCGCGCTTCGTCAGAAACAGCCGCCAGGCACGCCGGTCCGCCGGGTCTCGGCGGCGCTCGATCAGGCCCGCTTCTTCCAACCGGTCCACCATGCGGCACAGGGTGATCGGTTCAACATCGAGCCGATCTGCGTAAAAGCCCTGATTCTGGCCGCCCTCGCGGCTGAGGGTCAAGAGTAGGCGCGCCTGCGGCCCGGTAACGCCGAGCGCGCGGACACGCTCGTCGAAAGCGCGGCGCAATTGGCGGGAGTTGTCCGCCATCAGATATCCGATGTTGTTCATAGCAAGCCGCCATATATTAAGTGTGCTTACTAAACACAACGGCTTTTCGCCAGACGGCCCTTCGTCTATCGGTCGGGTGTCCGCAATGAACGGCCAATTCTTTTGAATAACGGAGAAATGTACCATCGCCGAAGATCAATCAGTCACCGAAACCGTCAAATCTTTCGACGGCACCCTGCTTGCCGTCCATCGCATGGGGCAGGGGCGACCGGTCGTGATGCTCCACGGATTGTTCTCCAATGCCGAGATGAACTGGATCCGCTTCGGACACGCACAAAAGCTGGTCCATGCCGGGTTTGAAGTCATCATGCCGGACCTGCGCGCACACGGCGAAAGCGCCAGCCCGCATGACAGCGCCGCCTATCCGCCCGATGTTCTGGCGCGCGATGTGGCGGCTTTGGTCGAAGCCCTGGGGCTGACCGAATTTGATCTTGTCGGCTTCTCGCTTGGATCACGTACCTCTGCGCGGGCGGTAATCAACGGCTTGAAACCGCGGCGTCTGGTCCTTTCCGGCATGGGGCTGGAGGGGCTGGCCGGATGGTCGCGCCGGGCAGATTTCTTCATTGATGCGATCGACCGGTTCGACGAGGTCAAGCGCGGCGATTCGGCGTTCATGGCAGTCAGTTTCATGAAAACGATGAAGGTGGACCGCGATGCCGCACGGCTGCTGCTGCAATCGGTTGCCGATACGCAGCCGGAAGATCTGGCGGCGATTACCATGCCTACTTTGGTGCTGTGCGGGGACAAGGATACGGACAATGGCTCCGCGCTAAAGCTCGCGGAGTTGCTGCCCCAAGCGCAATATGTGGCGATTCCGGGTACGCATATGAGCTCTGTCACCGAAGGAGCGATGGGCGATGCGCTGGTGGCATTTCTTAGTGCTTGATCCAAATCTGTGAATTTGCGTCCTGACAGGTGTGGGCCGGGCTGCTAGGTGCCAGTGCGATGAGTAGCAAAGTGCCAGCGAGAGATATCTGTGGTTGGCGCGAGATCGTGTCGCTGCCCGAACTAGGCGTGCTCCATATCCGCGCGAAGGTAGATACCGGAGCGCGGACATCGTCGCTCCATGCCACCGATATCGAATTGTTCGAACGGGGCGGCGAAGAATGGGCACGGTTCAAGATCGATGCGGTCGAGGATCACCACCAGATCGTGGAAGCGCCGCGCGTTGCCCACCGTATGATCACCAGTTCCAATGGCGAATCGCAGGAACGGCTGATCATTAAGACTGAATTGGCGATGGGCACACAAATTTTCCGGGCCGAGTTCAGTCTCGCCGACCGATCTGATATGCTGTTTCCCATGCTCATTGGCCGAACGGCCCTCCGTCGACGATTTCTCGTCGATTCGGCTAAATCATTTCTCTTGCCTGACCCGCTCACCCCCAAGGACTCTCCTTTATGAAAATCGCTATGCTTGCGCGTAATCCCAGGCTCTATTCGCATAAGCGACTGGTCGAAGCAGCGGAGCAGCGCGGCCACACGCTCGATATTCTCAATACCACGCGGTGCACCGTAAACATCGCCAGCCACCGGCCAACGGTGATGTATAATGGCGAGACCCTGGGTAAATTTGATGCGGTAATCCCCCGTATCGGGGCTTCGATCACGAACTATG
Source organism: Allopontixanthobacter sp. (assembly GCA_041552775.1). Taxonomy (GTDB): domain Bacteria; phylum Pseudomonadota; class Alphaproteobacteria; order Sphingomonadales; family Sphingomonadaceae; genus Allopontixanthobacter. Next base: position 43,105 of record JBFEKH010000006.1, on the reverse strand, counting down.
GCCTCGCGGTTCTGCGCCAGTTTGAAATGGGCGGAACATGGCCGCTGAACGAAAGCGTCGCCATCGGGCGCAGCCGCGACAAATTGCGCTCCACCCAGATCATGGCGAAATACGGCCTCGGCCTGCCGCTGACCGCCTATGCTAACGATCCCAAGCAGGCAGAAGCGATCATCAAGGCGGTCAACGGCCCGCCAGTGGTGATCAAGCTGCTCGAAGGCACGCAGGGCATCGGCGTGGTACTTGCAGAAACGCTCAAGGGCGGCGCGTCGATCATCGAGGCGTTCCGAGGGGCCAACGTCAACATCATGGTGCAGGAATTCATCAAGGAAGCCGGCGGATCAGACATCCGCTGCCTGGTCGTTGGCGGCAAGGTCGTCGCAGCGATGAAGCGGCAGGGCGCAGAGGGCGAATTCCGCTCCAACCTCCACCGCGGCGGCAGCGCAGCACTGATCAAGATTACGCCGGAAGAACGCTCAACCGCAGTCCGCGCCGCCAAGGCCATGGGCTTGAATGTCTGCGGCGTGGATCTGCTGCGCAGCAATCACGGACCGGTAATCATGGAAGTGAACTCATCCCCCGGCCTCGAAGGCATCGAAAACGCGACTGGTAAGGATATTGCCGGTCAGATCATCGAATTTATCGAAGCCAATGCGGCGAAGGGGAATACCAAGACGAAGGGTAAGGGGTGACGCCAGCGCTTGGCTTGCAAAGTTGTCGGCGTTGCTACGCGGCCATGATATCTGCGCCAGTCGCGCAGCTTTCATAGCAGGAAATAGGCCGCAGCAAGGCTGGTCATGATTGCGATCCCTGCGATGTTTAACGCACGGATCGCAAATCCAGGCCGCGCTTCCTCGGCCATCGTGCAGCGGGTGACGACCAGGTGGTTAAGAGTGGCGACAATGGGAGCACCGACGAACGCGGCACTGGTCGCAAGGTCAAGCATCGCAGTAAAGCTCTGCGTGAAAAGGAACAGCACGGCACTGGCGCACGCAATAAGAAGCGGGATGGCGATCCGGTAAGTGCGATCAAATGCCGCATGACCTGGGCTTCCGAATGTTTCCTGCCAGGTGGTGGCAACATGCCGCCCGCCGATATCGAGCGCTGCAAGCAGGGTGGTCAGCATGACAGAGAGCGCTGCAACTGAAGCCAGGACCGCAGCGCCTTCCCCAAGTGCCGAGCTGTAAAGCCCGATGACCTGCTTCGCAAATCCCGGAGCGCTGGATTCGGGCGCGATGCCACCCGTATGCATCACGCCGGCGCCCATTATGCAGAAGCACACGGCAAGCAACGCTGTCATGACATATCCCGAGAGGAACGCCTTGCGCGCGTCACCCAGAGTCGATTTCTGATCTGGACCCAGCCGGTCTTCCGCCTCCGCAGTCCACATCGACTGCGCGAGCGAAACATCGAGCGGGTTGGGCATGAACCCGGCAAGTGCGACGACGAACAGGATTGCCTTAGCATCGAAAACCCAGCTCGTATCGGCGAAGGTACTCCAGTCGACCCGCGGCAGCACCATCGCTGTGGTAGCGAGCGTGGACACGATAAGAAACAGCAGCAGGACACGGTTTACCTTGTCTAGCCAGTCATAACCTCCGCCCAGCAGGATTGCGGCAACTATTGCCAGAAGAATCAGACCCGTAAGCGGCACAGATAGCGACAGTCCGAAGACGGTAATCGCGATACCCGCAGTCGCCGCCGCGAGCGCGGCATGGACGATCGGCACAATGACAATCGCGACTGCCGTGAACAGCAGCGGTGCCCAGAGCCCGAGTTCGCGATATCCGACCATCAACGAGCGCCGTGTCGCATGGCCGTAATCGACCCCGAAACGGAAAGCCGGATACTTCAGGATACAGGCGAACAGGATTACGCTGACGAGCGCCAATCCGTACATTGCCCCAGCACGCGTCGACTGAACCAGATGCGAGGTGCCGATGGCAGCACCTGAAAACAGCAGCGCCGGGCCGATCATGCGCCAGACGGACATCATGGCGCGATCATTCTTCCAGCGACCAAATTTGGCGCCGTCAGACTTTCAAACAGATATGCCGGCTCGTTCATATAGCCACCCCCCAGTATGCTGGTCGCACACTCGGCTAGGTCCGCAAAGTAGAAAAAGCGCTGCGGATAATCCCGCATGCCGTTCTGCCGGAAATGCCTTCAACTCACCTAAACGGCGGTTCGTTAAACGCCCGCAATTTCCGAGAATGCAGCCGGTTGCCTTCGGCCCTGAGCAATCTGCACGCTGTCACACCGATCTTCAAATGCGCACCGATCGCTTCTTCGTAAAACTGGTTGGCTTGCCCAGGCAGCTTGATTTCGCCGTGTAGCGGCTTGTCAGATACGCAAAGCAGCGTGCCGTAGGGGACGCGGAAGCGGTAGCCCTGCGCGGCGATGGTGGCGCTTTCCATGTCGATTCCGACCGCGCGGCTTAAGGACAGGCGGCGGGCAGAATGGGTGTAACGAAGCTCCCAGTTCCGGTCATCGGTGGTCACGACCGTGCCGGTGCGCATCCGTTTTTTTAGGTCCGCGCCGTGCGTTCCGCTGACTTCCTGGGCTGCAGCTGCCAATGCCTGCTGGACTTCGGCGATCGCGGGCAGGGGGATTTCGGGCGGCAGCACGTGGTCGAGCACGTGGTCGTCCCGCAGATACGCGTGGGCAAGCACATAATCGCCGATCTTCTGGCTGGGGCGCAGGCCGCCGCAATGGCCGATCATCAGCCAGGCTTCCGGACGCAAGACGGCGAGGTGGTCGGTAATGGTCTTCGCGTTGGAGGGACCGACGCCGATGTTTACCAGGGTAATTCCGGCGCGTCCTTCGCCGATCAGGTGATATGCGGGCATCTGGTGCCGGCGCCATGCGGTATCGGACAATTGATCGCGCGCGTTTGCTATCGGGTGGTCGAAATACATGCCGCCAGCGCCCGCCAGCGCGGTGTAGCCGTTCTTGCCTACCTGCTCGCCCGCCCAGTCAACGAATTCATCGACATAGCGGTGATAGTTGGTGAACAGGATGAAGCGCTGGAAGTGGTCGGTGCTGGTGCCGGTGTAATGCGCTAGCCGGGCCAGGCTGAAATCGGTTCGCAACCCGTCGAACAGGGACAGCGGGATCGGGCCACTCATATCGTTGATTTCGATTCCGTCAGCCAGCTCGTCGCCAATATCGGCGAGTTCGGTGGCGGGGAAATGCTGCGCGATGGTTTGCGGGCTGATCCCGGCCAGTTCCGCACCGATCGCGCCGTCCAGTACATAGGGGAAGGGGATTTCCTGCTGCGATGCGCGCACTTCCAGACTGATGTCGTAATCGCTACCGATCAGCTCGAGCTGCTCGGTCAGGTAATCGGCGAACATGCGCGGCCGCGTAACCGTGGTGGCATAGGTGCCGGGTCCGTTCAGGCGTCCGAATGCGCGGCTGCGGTCTTCTGGCTGTTTTCCGCCGGTAAAGCGCATGACCAATTCGGGATAGGCGTAGCTGCCATCCTTGCGGCGCTCGGGCGGGGGCAGGGTGCCGTCACGGCCAAAGGCGATAACGTCAGCGCGTAGCCGCTCGACCGCCGCGGCATAGAGCGTTTCCAGCTCGTCGATAATTTTTTCGATTGATTCCATCGATTGCAGATAGCGCCGCGAGCGCGACAATTCAAAGTGACAGTTGGTTGCGCCCACAAAAAAGGGCGCCTCCCTTGCGGGAAGCGCCCTGTTTTGTTGGTCTTGGAGGCTTAAGCTTCGGTTTCGTCCGATGCTTCTGCTTCTTCTTCAGCCGTATCGTCGAGCATGTCGGCAGGAATTTCACCTGGTTCCAGCGTCGGGTCGACAGCTTCGGTGAAGCCGCCGCTGCCTTCAGCCTGTTCTTCATCGAACATCGACTTCATGACATCAACGCCCTGGCGCTGCAGTTCGGCTTCATCGTCGGAACGTGCGACGTTGGCTTTCACCATTACATCGACTTCGGCGTGGAGACGAACACGGACGTCGAACACGCCCAATGTCTTGATCGGGTGTTCCAGAATGACCTGCTTCTTGGTTACTTCGTAACCCTGGGCAGTCAGACCTTCGACGATATCGCGAACGGTGACCGAGCCGTACAGCTGGCCGGAGTTCGAGGACGCGCGGATCAGTACGACTTCGGCGCCCGTAACCTTCTCGCCAGCCTTTTCGGCTTCGCCGCGAAGAACTTCGTTTTCTTTTTCCAGCCGCTCGCGGTTTGCTTCGAAAACTGCCTTGTTCGCCGAATTGGCGCGCAGGGCCTTCTTGTTGGGAAGCAGGAAGTTACGTGCATAACCGTCTTTGACAGTTACGACGTCACCAATCGTGCCGAGCTTCTCGATGCGTTCGAGGAGAATGATATCCATAATACTTCTCCCTTACTTGACGAGGTAGGGCAGCAGGCCGATTTGGCGTGCGCGCTTGATCGCCTTGGCCAGCTCGCGCTGCTTCTTGGCGGATACGGCGGTAATGCGGCTAGGTACGATCTTGCCACGTTCGGACATGAAGCCCTGCAGCAACCGCACATCTTTGTAATCGATGGCGGGGGCACCCTTGCCCGAGAAAGGGCAGCTCTTGCGGCGGCGGAAAAACGGACGGGCCATCAGTAACGCTCCTCACGGTCGGTACGCTTCTTGCGATCACGGTCCTGCTTGCGCATCATGGCCGACGGGCCTTCTTCATGCTCGTCAACGCGGACGGTCATGTAGCGGATCACATCTTCGTTGATACGCGTCTGGCGTTCGAGTTCAGCCACAACGGAGCCGGGGCCCTCGATGTTGAGCAGAACGAAATGCGCCTTGCGGTTACGGTCGATCTTGTAAGCGAGGTTCTTGAGGCCCCAGGTTTCCGTCTTGGTAACCTTGCCTTCATTCGCTTCGATGATTTCGGTGGCTGATGCCGCCAGCGCATCAACTTGAGCCTGGCTCAAATCCTGACGCGCGAGAAAGACATGCTCGTATAGAGCCATCTTTGCTTCCTTCACATTGTAATGCCGATCGCTGGCTGATCCGCGGGATTGCGGGGCCCCTCCGACTTTCTTCTTCTCCCCGCTATGGCAGGGAAGGCGCGCTCTTAGCCGTTTGGATGCGGAATGCAAGCATTGATCTGCCTTGCGCTGCGCGCCGCTGGACTTCAAAGCGTCCGCGCAACAGGAGAATCTTACGTGCCAGGTGGTTTAGTCGCGCTACTCGATGATGTCGCGGTCATCGCCCGGGTCGCTGCGGCCTCGATTGACGATGTCGGCGTGGCTGCTTCGAAGGCCGGGACCAAGGCGGCGGGCGTGGTGATCGACGATGCGGCCGTAACCCCGTCCTACGTCACCGGATTTACGCCCGACCGCGAATTGCCGATAATCTACAAGATTACCAAAGGCAGCCTGATCAACAAATTGCTGATCCTGTTGCCTGCCGCTCTGCTGCTCAGCTATTTCATTCCCTGGTCGATCACGCCGATCCTGATGCTGGGCGGGGCCTATCTCAGTTACGAGGGCGCGGAAAAGATTATCGAGAAACTCGGTGGAGCCAAGCATGGCAAAACGCTGGAAGACCCGATCACCGATTTTGCGCAATTCGAGAAAGACCGGGTCGCAGGCGCGATCCGCACCGATCTGATCCTGTCAGCGGAAATAATGGCGATCACCCTGAACGAGGTTGCCGCGGAAACGCTGGTAACCCGCGCCGGCGTGCTGGCAGTGGTCGGGATCGGGATCACCTTCGTAGTGTACGGCGCTGTCGCCATGATCGTGAAGATGGACGATGTCGGGCTGCATCTTGCCAAAAAGGGTTCAGCCATTGCACAATCAGTCGGCAAACTGCTGTTGCTGGCGATGCCGAAACTGTTGATCGCGCTGTCCTTCATCGGCACCATCGCGATGCTGTGGGTCGGCGGCGGTATCGTGCTGCACGGTCTGGAAGAACTGGGCGTTCACGCGCCTGCTGACCTTATGCACACCGTCCAGCATGCGGTCGAGGGTGTGACCGGCGCATTGTCGGGTGTTCTTGGCTGGCTGAGCGGCGCGGTGTATTCGGGTACCTTCGGCTTGATGCTGGGCGGCGTAATCGTGTTCGTGATGCACAAGGTCCTAAAGATCGGCCACAAGGTGGAGGCGCATTAGAGGGGGCTAAGCCAGCCGCTCCAGAATTCCCCGTGCAAACGCCGTCAACGTATCGTCGCGTGCGCCCATTACTACAATCCGGTCCCCCGGCATGGCGATTTCAGCCATGCGGCCGGCACATTCTTCGCGGGTGGGGAGATATTCTGCACTGCCGCCTGCGTCCTCGATCAGTTTGATGATCCGTTCGCTGCCTTCGCTGCGGTCAACCGTGCCGCCGAAATACACTGGGTCGCACAACAAGGTAAGGTCGCTCGGATCCAGTTCGCGGGCGAAGGTTTCTGCCAGTTCCGCGCCCATTTGCCGCAAGGGGCCATACCCATGCGGCTGGAAGAATGCGATCACGCGGCCGGGGTGCTGTTTGAGGGTGCGCAGGGTAGCAGCGCATTTCTCTGGATTATGGCCGAAATCGTCGATCACCGTAATGCCTGCGGGGCTTTTGCCGATGATGTCGAACCGGCGTGCGAGACCGGCGAAGCTGCCCAGCGCCTCGACCGCTTCGCCAACCGGAACGCCCGCGGCCACAGCGCCCGATATCGCGGCGAGCGCGTTGGACAGATTGTGCCGTCCGGGCAGGTTTAGCGTCAGCGGATAGGTTTTCCCGTCGTGGCGGTCCACGATCATCGCTGCCTGCCGGATCGGGCTGTCGGCAATACTGCCGGGGACCACGCCGATCTGGGCCCGTTCCTGGTCAATTCCAAACGTCAGCGCAGATTTGGCATGCGGCAGCAGCGCCAGCGCCTCGGGATCGTCGGCATTGATGACAGAAACGCCGCTGGCCGCAAGGAACGCCCCGAACAGGCTGCGCAATTCTTCCATGCTCTTGTGGTCGAGGCTGACATTCAGCAGCACCGCCACCGCCGGGCGGTAAAGCGCAATGGAACCATCGCTTTCGTCCACTTCGCTGATAAAAGCGTCACCGTTGCCGACCGCTGCACTGGCAAAAGGAGTATCGTCCGACACGAAATTTTTCATCACCGCGCCGTTCATGATTGTCGGCTCGCGGCCCACCGCCTGCATAATCCAGCCGAGCATGCCGGTGACGGTCGATTTGCCGCTGGTACCGCCAATCGCAATGCCGGTCTTGGCGCTGTTGAACAGTCCCGACAGCAATTGCGCGCGGGTCATTCGGGTGCAGCCGAGTTCCTTGGCCCGGACCATTTCCGGAACGGTATCTTCGACCGCGGCAGAGGCGATCAGGATCTGCTCCGCGTCGGAAATTCCGCTGCCGTCCTGCGGAAACAGGGTGAAGCCCTTAGCTTCCAGCCAGGCGAATTTTTCCGGCGTTCGGCCCTGGTCGAAACTGCGGTCCGAACCCGCCACAATCGCGCCGCGTCCTTTGAGTATCTGGGCGAGCGGCAGCATGCCCGATCCGCCGATACCGCAGAAAAACCACGGGCGGTTGGCGTGCTGGGTGGGGGCTGATGCGTCAGTCATGCGGCGACCGGTATGTTGCTCGCCCATCCATTACAAGCAGGATTACCGCTTTGGCAGGAATGACGTATAGGAACCGGGAATGACCCAGCAAGATCCCCGGCCAAAAACCCGTATCGCCATTTGCGCACCCGGCAAGAGACTCGAAAGAGAACATGCCGACGCGGTGCAGGACCTTGTCGCGGGCGATGCCTCGATCGATCTCCAATTCCACCCGCAATGTTTCGCGCGCCACGGCCATTTCGCGGGATCGGACGAACAGCGGCTGGCAGCCCTGCTCGAGTGTGCCAACGAACCGACCGTCGATGCCGTGTGGTTTGCCAATGGCGGCTATGGCTCGAACCGGATTGCGGCGGATGCGGTGGCGCACATGGGCGAGGCGGCAAAGTCGAAGCGCTTTCTAGGCTATTCGGACACCGGGTTTCTGCTGGCGGCGTTTTACAAGGCCGGCATTGGGCACTGTGCGCATGGTCCGATGGTGGGCGATATTCGCCGGGATTATGGCAATGTCGCGGTCCGCCGATCACTCGATTTCCTGTCCGGCGGCGATGCAGGGCTGGAGCCTTCGCTCGACGGGCGGCCTACAATTGCCTTCAATCTGACGACACTGGCAATGCTGTGCGGCACCGATCTGATGCCTGACCTGGCTGGCCATGTGGTGATGGTGGAGGAGGTGTCGGAGCATCTTTACGCGATCGACCGGCTGTTTTTCCACGTCGTCCAGCATTTGCACGGCATCGCTGGCTTACGGCTCGGCCGGATCAGCGATGTGCCGGAAAATGACCGCCCCTTCGGCATGAGCGAGGAAGAAATCGCCCGGTTCTGGTGCGGAAAAACGGGGATAGATTATCTCGGCCGCGCCGATATCGGACATGATGCGGCCAACACAATCGTACCCTTCGGGCTTGCGGCAGGCGCTCGCGGCCAATAAGCGCACGCGCAAAGGAGACCTAAGGATGCGAGCTTTTGTTTTTCCCGGCCAGGGCAGCCAGAAAGTCGGCATGGGCGCAGACCTCGCCTCCGCCAGCCCCGCCGCGCGCGAAGTATTTCAGGAAGTCGATGATGCGCTGGGCCAGAAATTGTTCGCGATCATGTCCGGCGGGCCGGAAGATGTGCTGACCCTGACCGAGAATGCCCAGCCGGCGATCATGGCCAACGCCATTGCCACGCTGCGGGTGCTGGAAAAAGAAGGCGGCATTTCGCTGGGCGAAAAGGGCGATTGTGTCGCGGGCCATAGCCTTGGCGAATATACCGCATTGTGCGCGGTGGGCGCGTTCTCGCTTGCCGATACTGCCCGGCTGCTGAAATTGCGCGGCCAGGCAATGCAGGACGCCGTTCCGGTTGGCGTGGGCGCGATGGCCGCCCTGCTGGGTGCCGATATCGAAAAGGCGCAAGGCCTGGCCGATGCCGCTGCCGAGGGTCAGATATGCACTGTCGCCAATGATAATGACCCCACGCAGGTGGTCATTTCCGGCCATCTCGAGGCGATCGAGCGCGCGATTACGATGGTCAAGGAACACGACATCAAGCGCGGCATCCTGCTGCCGGTGTCCGCCCCGTTCCATTGCCCGTTGATGCAGCCTGCTGCCGATGCGATGGCCGCGGCGCTTGAAGCCACGGCCCCGCAGGCGCTCCATCTGCCGCTGTATGCCAACGTGACCGCAGCGCAGGTGACCGACCCTGCCGAAATCCAACGACTGCTAGTGGAACAGGTCACAGGCCGCGTCCGTTGGCGGGAAAGCGTGTTTGCCATGCGTGATGCCGGGGTAGAGCAATTCGTCGAACTGGGCGGCAAGGTCCTTGGCCCGATGATCGGCCGCACCGACAAGGAAGCCCAAACGACCAGCGTGATCACGATGGACGACATCGAAGCGCTGCTGAAGGAGATTTGAAGATGTTCGACCTTACCGGAATGACCGCCCTTGTAACCGGCGCCAGCGGCGGGATTGGCTCGGCCATCGCCCGCTCTCTCGCGGCGCAGGGCGCGCGGCTCGCACTGTCGGGTTCTAACGGCGATAAATTGCGCGCCTTCCGCGAAGAATTGAACGACCAGTTCGGGCACGACCATGTCGAGATTACTTGCGACCTCTCCAACACCGAAAGTGTCGAACATCTCGTGCCAGCCACGATCGATACGCTCGGACAGCTCGATATCCTGGTAAACAATGCCGGCATCACGCGCGACAATCTGGCGATGCGGATGAAGGACGAGGAATGGCAGCAGGTCATGCAGGTCAACCTCGAGGCTGCATTCCGCCTGATGCGCGCCGCCGCGCGCCCGATGATGAAGGCTCGGTTTGGCCGGATCGTCAACATCACCAGCGTGGTCGGGGCGACGGGTAATCCGGGCCAGATGAATTATGCTGCTGCCAAGGCAGGCCTGGTGGGCGCTTCCAAAAGCCTGGCGCAGGAACTCGCCAGCCGCAGTATAACCGTCAATTGCGTTGCGCCGGGTTTCATCCGCACGGCAATGACCGATCAATTGCCCGATGCGCAGAAAGACGCGCTCAACGCGCGGATCCCGATGGGCCGCATGGGCGAGGGTGCGGATATCGGCGCGGCCGTGATCTATCTGGCGTCGAAAGAAGCTTCCTACGTGACCGGGCAAACTCTGCACGTAAACGGCGGCATGGCGATGATGTCGTAATCTTTAGGGGATTTATCCCCAAGGAATCGAGCTAACGCGCTCTGCAGCCTTGCCGCGTTAGATGCGAACGCTAAGGTTATTTGACCATTTTCCGGCGCTCACAGGCGAATCTGCCTGTATCATTGAGCAATTGAGCCGGTGCGAAAAAGGGATCGAGACGGACCGATGAAGGCCACAATCGAACGTGCCACACTGCTACGCTGCCTTTCCCACGTTCAGTCGGTGGTGGAGCGTCGCAATACGATACCCATCCTGTCCAACGTGCTGATTGATGCAGACTCGGGCGGTTCGCTGAAAGTCATGGCGACCGACCTGGATTTGCAGGTCACCGAAAACATGGCTGCCGCATCGGTGGAAGCGCCGGGCGCAATTACCGTTTCAGCCCATCTGCTATTTGATATCGCACGCAAACTGCCGGAAGGTAGCCAGGTCAGCCTGGAAACCGCCGATAACCGCATGTCGGTTAAGGCGGGGCGCAGCCGGTTCAGCCTGCCAACGCTGCCGCGGGACGATTTCCCGGTCATCGTCGAAGGCGACCTGCCGACCAGTTTCGAGCTTCCTGCAAAGACGCTCGCCGAATTGATCGACCGTACGCGGTTTGCCATTTCGACCGAGGAAACGCGATATTATCTCAATGGCATCTTCCTGCATGTATCGGATGAAGACCAGCCGGTTCTGCGTGCTGCGGCGACTGACGGCCACCGTCTCGCGCGTTTCACTCTGCCGCGCCCAGATGGCGCAGAGGGCATGCCTGATGTGATCGTACCGCGCAAAGCGGTGGCGGAACTGCGCAAGCTGCTTGAAGAATCGCTCGACGCCAATGTCCAGATCGACCTGTCCGCCAGCAAGATCCGCTTCACCATGGGCGGGGAGGGTGGCGTTGTCCTGACCAGCAAGCTGATCGATGGCACTTTCCCCGATTACACCCGCGTAATTCCGACCGGTAACGACAAATTGCTCCGGATCGATCCGCGCAGTTTCTATGAGGCAGTCGACCGCGTCGCGACCATCGCGACCGAAAAAACCCGTGCTGTCAAAATGGGACTTGAGACCGACAAGGTTACCCTGTCCGTCAGCAGCCCGGACAATGGCACCGCTGCAGAAGAACTTGCTGCGGATTACGGTTCGGACGGTTTCGAAATCGGCTTCAACGCGAATTATCTCAAGGACATCCTCAGCCAGATCGAAGGCGATACCGCCGAATTGCATCTGGCCGATGCCGGCGCGCCGACATTGATCCGCAAGGACGACAAGAGCCAGGCACTGTATGTGCTGATGCCGATGCGGGTCTAGAACGCCGTCGAATGGGGCGATCCAGTCTGGATTGCCCCTCGCATCCAGGCCGCTGACAGGCTAGGTTGCCTTCCGAAACCGGGAGAGAACCATGAGCCAAGCCGTCCACGTCCTGCGCGACACCATTTCCGATGCTACTTTGGTCGACACCGACCTCGGCGAGCTTGCGCCGGGCGCTGTCCGCCTGAAGATCGAGAGCTTCTCCGTCACTGCCAACAACATCACCTATGCGGTGGCGGGCGACCAGATGGGCTACTGGAACTTCTTCCCCGGCCAAGGCGACCGGGGCGTGGTGCCGATGTGGGGACATGCGGTGGTCGAAGCGTCCAACAATTCCGAAATCACTGTGGGCGAGCGGGTCTACGGCTATCTGCCGATGGCGACGCATCTCGATGTTCTTCCGGGCATGGTTAGCGCGGGCGGCTTCATGGATATGGCCGAGCATCGCCAGCCGATGAGTCCGATTTACAACCAATATTCGCGCCTTGCTGCCGATCCGGAACATGACCCCGAGCGCGAACCGCAGCGGATGATCTTCGGGCCGCTGTTCAAGACCGGCTTCCTGATCGAGACCATGTTCCGCACCGAGGGCTGGTTCGGCGCTGAAGTCATGGTGATGACCAGCGCATCGTCCAAGACCTCAATGGCATTGGCCAGCGTGGCCAAGGACAAATCGCCGCAGATCAAACGAGTCGGCCTGACCTCCGCCGGCAATGTCGGCTTTACCGAAGCGAGCGGGCTTTATGATCAGGTGCTGACCTATGATCAGGTTGATCAGTTGGCGCAGGTCCGCACCGTATCGGTCGATTTCGCCGGGAACAGTAAGGTCTTGCGCGCGATTCACGAGCATCTGGGCGATAATCTCAGCTATTCCTGCCTTGTCGGCGCCACCCATGTTGACGGACGAATTGGCGGGTCAAAAGACATGCGAGGGCCGCAGCCAATCCTGTTTTTCGCGCCGCATTACGCCGTGGCGGCCATCAAGGAATTGGGAGCCAAGGTGTTCGGTCAGGCAATTGCGGAAAGCTGGCGCAAATTCATGAACGAGGTCGACAGCACGATTGAGGTGGACATCCGCCCAGGCATCGCCGCCGCGCGCGACACGTTTGTCGAAATGGTCAAAGGGCACGTTGATCCCTCCGTCGGGATCGTGATCAAACCCTAAGCGTGAACTGGCGGCGGGGCTTTACTCCGCCGCCTCCGCCAATTCGGCGCGCTGCGGGCCGCGGACCAGGCCGCCCGGAGTTGCGCCGGTCCATTTGCCATCCCGGAAGGTGACCTCGCCGCCCTTGATGGTGGCGACGTAGCCTTCCGCCCGTTGCAGCAAGCGTTTGCCGCCCGCTGGTAAATCGAAGGCCAGCCACGGTTTGCCCAGCTTGATCACATCCATGTCGATGATGTTGAGATCGGCGAGATAGCCCGGAGCAATCACCCCGCGGTCCTCCAGCCCGTATAGCTGAGCGGTATCCCGGCATTGCCGCTTGATCGCGTTTTCCAGCGCGATCCGGTCGCCTCGCTTGCGGTCACGGACCCAGTGCTGGAGCATGAAGGTCGGGCTGGCCGCATCGCAGATCGTACCGCAATGCGCGCCGCCATCGGACAGCGAATTGACCGTATCGCCTGCATGTTGCAGCGGGTGCAGAAAATCGAGATTGCCCTCCGCATAATTGAGGATAGGCAGGTAGATGAAGCCGGTCCCGTCATTCGCGCACAGCATGTCATAGGCATATTCCTGCGGGTCGATTCCGGCCGCATTTCCGCGCGCATTCACGCTGGCGCTGGCTTCCGGTTCATAATCGAAATCCGGGTCCATTTCATATTGCAGCGCCCAGCCATGGGTGATGACCATCACCACCGGCAGGATATCCTGCGGCGCCTGGGAATAGTCATTTGCCTCCGACAAGAGCTGCGCCTTGAAGGCCGGATCGAGCAATTTTGCCTTTTGCTGCGCCCATGGCAATACCTTGATTCCCTGCCAGCTTGCCCGATAAACGAACGGGTGAACCGTCCCCTGCCACGCCATGATGATGCCATTGCCGCGCAATGCGATCTGCGCGACGATGTGGGCACCATTGTCGTTCTGGGCGCGCATTTCGGAAATCTGTTCCTCCAGCGGCATTTCCTTGGCGATGGACTGCAGCGCGGCGAAGGTCACGGGCAGGCCGGTCTCGCGGCTGAGGTTGCCCATCCATTCGAACTCGTCCCATTCCCGTTTGAGATCGCTGGCCATTTCAAACACACCGTGACCCGCACGGCCCATGGCGCGGCCAATAGTAACCAACTCTTCGGAAGTGGCGGTGGTGCCAGGCACCAATTCCCCGTCCACTGACTTGTGCAGCACGGTGCGGCTGGTGGAAAAGCCAAGCGCGCCAGCATGAATGCCTTCTTCGACAATGGCAGCCATCTGCGCCAGATCTTCAGCCGTGGGGACAGCGCCCGGTTGTTCGCGGTCACCCAGCACGTAGGCGCGTACTGCGCCGTGCGGCACATGGGTGCCGACATCCACGGTGCGGGGGAGTTTTTCCAGCGTGTCGAGATATTCGGGGAACGTCTCCCAATCCCAGGTCATCCCTTCAGCCAGCGCGGTGCCGGGAATGTCCTCGACACCTTCCATCAGATTGATCAGCCATTCATGGCGGTCCGGACGGGCGGGGGCGAAGCCGACGCCGCAATTGCCCATCACGACCGTCGTTACGCCGTGCCAGCTGGATGGGGCCATTTCCTGATCCCAGGTGGCCTGCCCGTCGTAATGGGTGTGTATGTCGACAAAACCGGGCGTCACGATCAAGCCAGCCGCGTCAATTTCATGCGCTGCATCGCCGCTGACTACGCCGACCTGCGCGATCAAGCCGTCTTTCACCGCAACATCACCAGTGAAGCGCTGCGTGCCGGTTCCATCCACAATGGTCCCGCCGCGAATGATCAGGTCGAATGTTGGCATGGTCTTGGTTCCTCTTCTCCGGGCGTGAAGGCGCCATAATGGAGCTCACGTGTCCAGAATCGTTTACCTATGTTCTGGCCCGGATCATTGCTTCTACGTCGACGAATTTTTCGCGCGGCGAGCCATCTCGGGCTGCGGCCGTTTCTGCCTCTTCGATCTTTTTCCAGTCGCGGAACGTCACAATGTCCATCCCGCGAGCGGCGGCCAGTTCGTCGAAGCCGGCGCGGCCTTTCTTGCCCGCACGGCCCAGCTTGCCGCTGTCCATGTCCTCGGCGATCTTTTCGATCACGCTGTAGCCATCGGGCCGGTTGGTCCCAATTGTGCCGCTCGGCCCGCGCCGCGCCCAGCCGACACAGTAAAGGCCCGTCAGGATTCGCCCTTCATCATTGGCGAACCGGCCCATCCGTTCGTCAAACGGAACGTCGGGGATGGGAGATGTGCGGTATCCGATAGCGGTAACCACCAGATCGGCGGGGATGATGTAGGTTTCGCCAGTGCCGATGGCGCGGCCGGTTTCGACCTTGGTCCGCTCAACCTCCAGTCCCGAGACTTTGCCGTCGCCATGGAAGGCAACAGGACTGGCGTACAGATCGAAATAAATCTCGATCCTGGCATCGGCATGGATGCTTTGGGGAATTGCTGCGAAGCTGCGTAGATGGGCGACGGATTTGCGCAGTCCCGGCTCGAGAATTGCGTCCTCTGCCTCGTCTGGCAAATCTTCCGGATCGACCCTTGGCGTGGCGCGGCTAAGGTGGGCTAATTCGCCCAGTTCCTTTGGGGTCATAGCCACCTGATGCGGGCCGCGGCGGGCGACAATGGTGATCTTCTCGATGCCCGAACCGCGCAGGGCATCCAGCGCGTGGCCGACGATATCGCTACCGGCAAATTCTTCCTCGGTCTTGGCCAGGATGCGCGCCACGTCCAGCGCGACATTGCCCATCCCGATGACCACCGCGTGTTTACCCGACAGGTCCGGAGCGAGGCCAGCGAATTGCGGGTGGCCATTGTACCAGCCGACAAACTCCGCGCTGCCGAACACATTACCATGATCTTCGCCCGGCAGGCCGAGGTTCTTGTCGTTCGGCGCGCCGGTTGCCAGCACAACTGCATCGTACAGTTCGCTCAGATCGGCAATTGTAACGTCTTCACCAATCGACACATTGCCGACAAAGCGGACATTGTCGGTCAGCGCAGTCTTTTCATAACGGCGCGAAACGCCTTTGATCGACTGGTGATCCGGGGCAACGCCGGTGCGGATCAGGCCGTAAGGTACCGGGAGCCGGTCGAACACATCGACCTGCACATCATCGCCCCATTGTTTCTGCGCCCCTTCCGCGGTGTAATAGCCCGCGGGACCCGATCCAATGATGGCGATATGGCGCATCAGGCAGCCCTTTTATGCTCCACAACGTTACTCGCCGCTGCGGCAGGATCGAGAAACGCGCGGATTGCGGCGATGCTTTTTTCCTTATGGCTTAGCAGGAACAAATGGCCGCCGCCTTCCATCACCACCAATTCGCTGTTGGGGATGAGCATGTTGAGGAATTTGCCGTTCAGCAGCGGTACGATCTGGTCCTCGTCACCCATCAGGATAAGGGTCTCTTTCTTCATGAAAGGCAGGGCGGGTGCGCTGGACCAGCCAAGCATGGCGATCAGCTGATACATGTAGCCGCGCGGGCTGGGCGGGGTCAGGCGGGCCATGTGGCCGCCTTTGCCGGAGGAATTGCCCAGCGCGCCGCCGTAGAGAGTCTCGAAATGCTGCGCCATGAATTCGGCGTCGAGGTAGCGGCGCGGATTGGCCATCTTGGTCAGTGCAGCTGGATTGCCAGGTATCATCAGCATGCCGGCACTGGTCGCGACCAGAACAAGGCGCTTCGTACGGCCAGGATATTGCAGGGCGAAATGCTGCGCCATCGCGCCGCCCCAACTGATCCCCATTACGTCAACTTCATCCAGCCCGAACCGGGCGAGCAGTTGCGCCGTGATCCACGACATCGTGGTCGTGTTGTACGGGATCAGCGGATCAGGAGACTTGCCCACGCCGGGCATGTCGAACATGATGAACCCGCGGTCGGATAAAGCCTCTGCCAGCGGAGCGACTGCTTCGATATTTGCGCCAATGCCATTGAAAAACAGGATGGGGGCATGGTCACTCGGCATGTCGAGCCGCCAGCGGGCAACTCGCAATATGCGCCCGCCGACTTTTTCCATCGAGATTTCGGCAGAGGCCATGGCGTCCGGAGTCTTGGAAGCAGTCAAACAAATTTCCTTGGTTCGTTAAATTAGGCGGAGAAATTCAGCGCTCTTCGAGCACATATAGCCCCGGGGCCGGGTCTAGCGGTTTATATTTGGCATTGCCCAGCTTTTTCGGTGCCGCTTTCTGCTTGCCGGAACGGGCCCGGACCCATTCCATCCAGAACGGCCACCAGCTCCCGGCGACTTCTTCCGTTCCGGCCAACCAGTCTTCAACATTTGCAGGTGGGTGATCTGTAGTTTTGGACTTGAAATATTTGGCCTTGGGATTGCCTGGAGGGTTCAGGATCGCCTGCATGTGTCCGGCCTGGCTCAGCACGAAGGTGACGTCCTTGGATCCGAACAATTGGGTCGAACGATAGCATGCCTGCCATGGGGTAATGTGGTCGGTCACGCCGCCCAGGATGAACAGGTCGCTGGTCACCTTGCTGAGATCGATCTTGTGGTCGACCATCTCGATCTCGCCCTTCTTGGTGAAAGCGAGCGTTTCGAAAATGGTCAGGAAATCGCCCATCAGGCTGGCGGACAGGTTGGTCGCATCGGCATTCCAGAACAGGACGTCGAATGCTGGCGGGTCTTCCCCCAACAGGTAATTGTTGATGACGTAGTTCCAGATCAGGTCGTTGGGACGAAGCCAGGCAAATCCCCGGGCGAGGGAATCTCCCTCAATCACGCCCTGCTTTGCAGCCCGGCGGCGAGCCAGTTGCATGCCGTTCTCGCTCACCAGGGATCCGGCTTCGATATCGTTCTGTTTGGGATGCAGCACACACACCATCAGGGTCAGAGCCCCCAGCATGGTGTTCTTGTCGGAAGACAGCTTGCTGGCCAGCATCGCAGCCGTTTGCCCACCGGAACAGCCGGCTGAAACGTTAACTTTCTTGGATCCGGTGATGGCCGAAACCGCATCCATCGCTTCGCGGCAGGAATGGATATAGTCGGCCATGCCCCAATGGCCCTGTTCCTTGGACGGATTGCGCCAACTGATAACGAAAGTCTGGATGCCGTTATCGACCTGCCATTTGACCACCGATTTATCGGGGCTGAGGTCGTTGATATACATCTTGTTGATCTGCGGCGGGATAGTCAGCTGCGGGATCTCGTAGACCTCGTCGGTAGTCGGCGCGTAATGGACCAATTCCATCATTTCGGTCCGCAAGACGACCGATCCTTTGGAAATGGCGATGTTTTCGCCCAGCTTGAACGGGCGCTTGTCAACCTGGCTGACCATGCCCTTGTTATGGACCATGTCTTCATAGGCATTCTTGAGGCCTTTGATCAGGCTCAAGCCGCCGCTGTCGATCAGGCGTTTCTGGGCAGTCGGATTCCCCAGAAGGGTGTTGGTCGGGGCCAACCCGTCGATGATGATATTCGAGATGAAATTGGCCCGGTCCCGTTCCAGGTCATCCAGATCGAGATCGCCCAGCCAGTTGCTCATGCCCTTCTGAACGGCGAGGTAATATTGCACGCCTGCACGGAAGAACGGGTTATATTGCCACGCGGGATCCTTGAACCGCTTGTCCTTGGGGTCGGGCGCCAGGTCGGACTTTCCGGTCATGATCTTGACCATGTCTTCGCCCATATTCCGCGCGTGCTTCAGGCTTCGGGCCGGATCGGATGCAGTTTCCCGCAGCAACAGCGCCACCGCGCCGATAAAGTCTTCCCGGGCCAGGCCGATCATTGGTCCCAAGGCTGTGGTCGATTGCGCTGCTTCGTTTTCCAGCGTCTTGCGATTATTCATCCTGCATCCCCGTTAGCCAATTTGTGGCCATTAAGGCCATGTCATGCACCGGAGACCGCAGATTAGCAAGCTGTGCGAATAAGGCGATGTGCGTGCGGGTCAGGTGCTCAAAATTAGCGCAATAATGACCCGCAAATTAACCGTTTGTAAAAAGGATACGCACCAAGACCGATCGATGAGTGGGCACCCAGCAAAATTGCCGCCTGCGCCCATCCGCGCGGATGCGATCGCAGCAATTGCGCCCCGGTCACGTTCGGCGGTGGACAGGCTCGTCCAACCCGCCGAAAACATTCCCGACAAATTGCCGCCTAGACCACATCCAGGCAACCACGCTGCCGCCGAGCTGTTCGTTGTAGTCGAGGAGCGCCGCCACGAAGGGCACACCGAAAGGCGGCGGCGAGACGGAGCGATTACCCAGCGCAGCCGGTCGAAGCATCTGGTTCCGGTCAACTGGTCCAGAATGGGCGCGATCATCGCCTTGGCACATGGCATCTCGATGATCCTGAACCAGGACACCGCTCCGCCCGTGGTATCCGGGCTGGCGGTTACAGCGGTTCTGCTGACCGTGCTCGGCATGCAAATCGCCCGGTGGGAACGCAGTGCGGTGCGATCAATTCGCCCACTCGCTATTGCTACCATTTTCTGTGTTGCGCTGCCGCATGCCTTGGCCGGTATCGGATTTGGCCTGTGGATGATCAGTTACGGTCTGGATGTCCGTCTGGGCCTGGGCGCGCTGCTCGCAATTAACGCAGTTTCGGCGACCTTGCTGATCCGCCGGACACCCCAGCTATACCTTGGAATGGCGGGCCTGTGGGCACCGTCTTCCTTGATTGACGGTAGCCTGCTGGCCATCGGCACCATGGTTCTGGTCGGCATCTTGATGTTCGTCATGTCTCAATTGCAGATCGAAGTTGAGCATGATGATCTGAGCCGTCTCCTGGCCCGTGAACGAGCATGCGATCGCTATGAGGATATCCTGCGTGATTACGAGGAAACCGGGCAGGGCTGGTTCTGGGAAACCGACCGCAGGGGCCTGTTGGCCTATGTCTCGCCAATCGTCGGAGACGTGGTTGGCGAACACCATGAATACCTGGTAGGCCGACCGTTCGTTGACCTGTTCGACCTCGCGGACAAATCGTCGGAAAGCGTGCGTGCGCTGGCGTTCCACATCTCTGCGCGATCGTCCTTTCATGATCTGGCATTTCCGGTCGCGGCTACTGATGAAGAACGCTGGTGGTCGGTAAGCGGGCGACCGGTCTATGACGAGTTCCAGAACTTCGTCGGTTTTCGCGGGTCAGGCACCGATTTGACGGAAAGGCGCAGAACGCTGGAAAGCGCGTCGCGGCTGGCACTTTACGATTCGCTCACCGGCTTGGCCAACCGGTTTCAGATCATGCAAACGCTTGGCAAGATCCTCGGCTCACCGCAGGGATTACAGCGCGAATGCAGCATTTTCCTGCTCGATCTTGACCGCTTCAAGCAAGTCAATGACACCCTCGGCCATCCGGTCGGCGATATCTTGCTCAAGCAGGTTGCGCAGCGTCTGGAACGCGAGGTCGGGGACAAGGGCAAAGTCGGCCGTCTGAGCGGCGACGAGTTCACCATCATTGTGCCGGGACGCACGGATCGTGATGCGTTGGCCAAATTGTCGCACCAGATCATCTACGCCCTGTCGCAGGCATATTCAATCGAGGGGCACAAGGTTAGCATTGGCGCTTCGATCGGAATTGCGCTTGCGCCGAAGGACGGCTCGACCAGCGATGCGTTGATCCGCACCGCCGACCATGCACTTTATGCCTCCAAAAACGGCGGGCGCGGGCGTTATAATTTCTATTCCGACAATCTTCTCTCTGCAGCGGAGGAACGCGCCGAACTGGAGCGCGGCCTGCGCGCTGCAATCGAAGAAGGCGGGCTTGAACTTCATTATCAAGCCATCGTCCATGCAGCGACGGAACGGATCACCGGCTTCGAAGCGCTGCTACGTTGGCAGCATCCCGTGAGGGGCTGGGTGCCCCCGTCCACGTTCATTCCGATTGCCGAGGATGCAGGGCTGATATCGACGATTGGCGACTGGGCAATACGCATGGCGTGCCAGGATATGGCATCGTGGCCCGAGGGCATTCGCTGCGCGGTCAATGTCTCTCCGCTCCAACTGTCAAATCCGCAATTCCCGGCGGTACTTACCCAGGCGCTGGCCCAATCCGGCATCGCACCGGACCGCCTGGAACTGGAGATTACCGAAAGCGCATTCCTGAACGATGGTCCGGGAACCGATGCACTTTTCGGGGCGCTCAAATCAATCGGGGTCCGGCTGGCGCTCGATGGTTTCGGCACCGGCTATTCTGCCTTCGCCTATCTGGAAAAGGTCTCGTTCGACAAGATCAAGATCGATCAGCGCTTTATCCGAAGCGCTACCCAGGCAGGCAGCAAGAACGGCGCAATGATCGCGGCCATCACTACCCTCGCGCAAAATCTGGGTATCGAGACCACTGCAGAGGGTGTCGAAACAATGGATGAGCTCGATCTGGTCCGCATGCACGGCTGCAGTCACATTCAGGGCCACATCTATGAAAAGCCCCTGAGCGGACCCAAGGCTCTCGCTCGTCTGGGGGAAGGCCTTTCCGCCGTAGCTGTAGGGCCGCGCTCCGCCCGCGCACCGCGCAAATCAGTATTGCGAAAAGTGCTGCTGGAAAACGCAGGTGAAATTTACGAAGGATCGATCCGGAATATCTCGGCCCGCGGGGCGATGATCGAAGGATTGTGGAACGTGCCGGAACGAACCGTGTTCCAGGTCGCCTTGTCGGAATTCCACACGGTAATCGGAACCTGCAGGTGGAGCGAGGGTGGCCGCATGGGTACGGAGTTCTCTGCTCCGCTGGTACAAGACGCCGATGGCACCTTTGCGGCAATCAAAGGTCCCGCATCGGGTCGCAACGCAAACCTGCTGCCGAGCAAATTCTGATCGACTTCAAGAATGCAAGCTACTTGCTGACAGCGCGCTGAAGCGCCGCTAAGGGACGGTGCGAGGTATCCATCGATACCAGTCCCAAACGTACCGGCGGAACATGACCGAATTATCCAAGATTAGAAATTTTTCCATTATCGCACACATCGATCATGGCAAATCCACGCTTGCGGATCGGCTGATCCAGCATACTGGCGGCCTGACCGAGCGCGAGATGTCCGCTCAAGTCCTTGATAACATGGACATCGAGAAGGAGCGCGGGATCACCATCAAGGCCCAGACGGTCCGCCTCAACTACACTGCGAATGACGGTGAGACCTACCAGCTCAACCTGATGGACACCCCCGGCCATGTCGACTTCGCTTACGAGGTCTCCCGCTCCCTCGCCGCGTGCGAAGGCGCGCTGCTGGTGGTGGACGCGGCGCAGGGGGTCGAGGCGCAGACCCTCGCCAACGTCTACCAATCCATCGAACACGACCACGAAATCGTCCCCGTCATCAATAAAATCGACCTGCCCGCCGCCGAACCCGAGATGGTCCGCAAGGAAATCGAGGACATCATCGGCATCGACGCGTCCGAGGCGGTGCTCACCAGCGCCAAATCCGGCATCGGCATCGCCGAAGTGCTCGAAGCGATCGTCAAGAAGATCCCCCCGCCCAAGGGCGACCGCGACGCCCCGCTCAAGGCCATGCTGGTCGACAGCTGGTACGATCCCTACCTCGGCGTGGTCATCCTCATCCGGGTCATCGCCGGCACCATCACCAAAGGCCTCGCGGTGAAATTCATGGCTGGCGGCACCGAACACCTGATCGACCGCGTCGGGTGCATGATGCCCAAGATCACCCAGCTGCCCGAACTGGCCGCGGGCGAGATCGGCTTCATCACCGCCCAGATCAAGGAAGTGGCGCAGGCGAAGGTCGGCGACACCATCACCACCGTCAAAAACGGCGCGACCGAGGCACTGCCCGGCTTCAAGGAAGTGCAATCCGTGGTGTTCTGCGGCATGTTCCCGGTCGACGCGGCAGATTTCGAGAAACTGCGCGACAGCATCGGCAAATTGCGGCTAAATGACGCCAGCTTTACCTTCGAAACCGAAAGCAGCGCTGCGCTCGGCTTCGGTTTTCGTTGCGGGTTCCTCGGGCTGCTGCATCTGGAGATTATCCAGGAACGGCTGACCCGCGAATATGATCTAGATCTGATCACCACCGCCCCCAGCGTGGTGTACCGCATTCAGCTGAACAAATCGCGGACCGACCCGGCGCAGGAAATGATGCTGCACAACCCGGCCGATTATCCCGATCCCAGCCGGATCGACCAGATCGACGAGCCGTGGATCAAGGCGACCATCTACACGCCGGACGAATATCTCGGCTCCATTCTGAAACTGTGTCAGGACCGGCGCGGTATCCAGCTCGGCCTGACCTATGTGGGCGGACGGGCGCAGGTGACCTACGAATTGCCGCTGAACGAAGTGGTGTTCGATTTCTACGACCGCCTGAAGAGCATCAGCCGCGGCTATGCCAGCTTCGATTACGAACAGATCGGTCTGCGTCAGGGCGACCTGGTGAAAATGAGCATCCTGGTGAACGGCGAACCGGTCGATGCGCTCAGCATGATCGTCCACCGCGATGTGGCCGAGGCCCGCGGCCGAGGCATGTGCGAACGCCTGAAAGACCTCATCCCCCGCCACCTGTTCAAAATCCCGGTCCAGGCCGCGATCGGCGGCAAGGTCATCGCCCGCGAGACCATCGCCGCGATGCGCAAGGACGTGACCGCCAAATGCTACGGCGGCGATATTAGCCGCAAGAAAAAGCTGCTCGACAAGCAGAAGAAGGGCAAGGCTAAAATGAGAGAATATGGAAACGTCTCGATCCCTCAAGAAGCCTTCATCGCCGCTCTACGTATGGGTGAGGAGTAGTTACTCGGCTACCAGCCATTATTCAGGAGGGCGTGATCGTTGCGCCTTGTCCGAAGCTGGATCAACGCTAAGTATATATGCGATCAAATCGGCGAAACAACCGGTAGTCCATTTGCGACCTATTAATGATTTGGCGATATCGGAAGTATTGCAAAGGTCCACTTCGGCCCTGACTGGGATTGACCCTTAGATCCGATTTATGAGCAAACTGAGCTTATCTTCCCCAGAAAATACTGAAACCGGTCAGGCTGAGACTGGCTGGCGGCGTTTGCTACATGTTGGCAGGGCGGCCAAGCCTCTTTCGCCGATGGCCCTGCAAAGCTCCGAGCTGACCGAACTTGCGCGAACTTTCGAACGATCCTGCGCCGGGTGGTTCTGGTCGGTAGACCAGGATCTGCGCATGACCTATATTTCTCCCCAAGTTGCGGAGATGTTCGGTTGCCAGGTTGGTGATATGTTGGGCCAACCATTCCAGTGCCTGTTTCAGATAAGCTCGGGGGACGATGGCTCGATTACTCGGACGCTGCCATTCGTTTTGGGCAAACGCGGAAAATTCGCTTCATTAACTCTACGCGCTGCGGCCGATGGCGGCGAGTGTTGGTGGGCGGTCTCTGGCCAGCCGATTTTGGGTCGAGCAGGCGATTTCCAGGGATATCGCGGCAGCGCGCTGGATATCACTACCAGCCACCTGAGCCATGCCGAATCCGATCGGCTGACATCGTCGGATTCGCTCACCGGACTGGCCAGTAGGCACAAAATGTCAAACCGCCTGCAGGCCACCCTGACGGCTTACAGGGCCGCGAAGCGCAGCTGCGCGCTTATCATGATCGACCTCGATCGGTTCAAGCAGGTCAATGATACGCTTGGACATCAGGCGGGTGACGAACTGTTGAAACAGGCTTCGCAGCGACTGACCCGAGTGGTAAGCGAAAGGTGCGAAATCGGCCGGATCGGAGGCGACGAATTTCAGGTTATCTTGCCAGATATGGACGATCGCGGCCAGTTGGGGGAGATCGCCAAGAAGATCATCTCGATCGTATCCCAGCCATATACGATTAACGGGGTCCGTTGTGTTATCGGTGCGTCTGCGGGCGTTGCAATTGCCCCCTATGACGGAATCGAGAGCGACGAGCTGACTCGCAGTGCCGATTTGGCGCTGTATTCGGCCAAGAATGACGGCCGGGGCCGATACCGTTTTTATTCCAGTGATCTGCATGACGAGGCCGAGAGCCGCCGCCAGATAGAAGACGATCTGCGTGATGCGCTGGCGCGGGGCGAAATCTGGCTGGCTTACCAACCGGTTGTGGAGGCGAAGACCAACCTGATTTCCGGCTTCGAGGCGCTGTTACGCTGGGATCACCCAGAACGCGGACCCATTTCGCCCGGGACATTTATTCCGATTGCGGAGGAAGCCAATCTGATCGGGGATCTGGGCGAATGGGCGCTGCGGCAGGCATGCACGGATGCGGCGTCCTGGGTGGGGGTGGCCCGCGTCGCGGTTAATGTCTCGGCGGTCCAATTCGCCCGCGAGGGGCTGCCAGCAATCGTTGCGTCTGCCTTGCGCAATTCTGGCCTGGCGCCCGACCGGCTTGAGCTGGAGATCACTGAAAGCGTATTTATCGGCGAAAGCGCGGACACTGATGCGACCTTCGCGACCTTGAAAAAGCTTGGTGTGCGGTTGGCGCTGGATGATTTCGGTACTGGCTACTCATCGCTTGGCTATCTGAAGAGCGCGCCCTTCGACAAGATCAAGATCGACCAGAGCTTTGTGAGCGATGCGACCAAGAGCGGAAATCGCAATTCCGCCCTGATCGCAGCAATTGTCAGTCTGGCCGATGCTCTGGATATGGAAACCACGGCGGAAGGGGTCGAGACACTCGATACTCTGGATCTGATCCGCAAATTGAACGTCAGCCATGTTCAAGGATATGTTTACAGCCGGCCATTACCTAATGTCGGTATCGCCGAACGATTAGCACGCGGTGACCTTGAAATAAAACCGAGTGGACCAAAGTCAAACCGGTCCGATCGCAAGACCCTGTTCCGCAAAGCGGGCGTGATTCACGAAGATCATCGCTACGAAGTTACAATGCGTAACCTGTCCAAGACCGGGGCCCTCATTGAAGGGCTCCTCGACGTGCCCTTAGGAACGGAATTCGTGCTCGACTTCGGTGAAGGGCAGCTTGCGGTATCGACCGTCGTGCGGTCAAAAGAGAATTGCCAAGGTCTTACATTTGAGGTTCCCCTGATCAGCGATGGTTCGGATGGTCTGTGCACCAGGCACCGAATTTCACCCTATTCACTTGCTGCAGCAGGAATGCCGTTGGCGGCATTGCCGGCGGGTCAATATCCCCTGACTCAAATCGGCCAGATTCAGGATCTTTCGCAATCGAAATTTTCGTTGCCGGCTTTTAGGCTGACTGACGGTTCAGACGGCAGCCGGCGAGTCGCTTAAGCAGCATTTTTGTAACACCTTGGGTAAACTCTAACTTCCGTCCCCTTCCGGGGCGCGCACAGTACCATCTGACGAGGCGTAAAGTGTGCCGCTCCGACCACTCCCGCTCCGCCAGCGGGACGCCTCATGCTAAAGCCTGATCAATCCGAGTTGCAGCGCCTTGATTGTCGCGCCCACGCGGTCACGGCTGTCCAGTTTGTCGAACAGGCGCCTGACATAGGTGGCGACGGTGTCGGGCGAGATTTTCAGGATGGCGGCGATGTCGGTGTTGCTCTTGCCGCGGGCGATCCAATGCAGCACTTCTTTTTCGCGCCGCGACAGAGTGATCGGGCTGGCTTGCCGGTCCAGCAGCAGACAGATGCGCAGATGCGCCGCTTGCATCAGCGCCTGCAGCGCCAGGCACCGTTCGTCCTCGATTTCGGTCAACGGCTCGCCGAACCCGAAATAGGCGAAAGCATTGCGGTTGTGCGGGCCGTACAGCGGGATGGCGAGGCCGTGCAGCAGCGCGTGGCTCTCCATGATGGCGTAGAATTTGCGCGCGCTCTTGCTGCTGTCCTTCGCCAGCAGGTCGCGGATCGCCGTTGTCCACAGCAGCGGTTCGCCGCGCTGCATGATGTAGTCGGGTGTGGGGTCGGTCGCGCGGAAGGCCTGGTCCTGATATAGCGCGATGATCTGCGGGGTGAACCCCTCGACCTCGACAATGGTATCGGGCGAAGTCTGGCTGTGGAAGACGGGCGTGAAGTGATAGCTGTGCCCCACCGCGCCCTGCAGCGTCGCAGCCTCGCGGACCAGGCGGAAGATCTCGCCGATCTCGTCCTGCCTGCCGATTGCAGTAATGGTTTCCATTACGCCCCCCGTCGCTGCGCCCCGAGGTTGTTTCCAGGTCGCTTTATCAAGTGACTTGTACACTAGCGTACAGGTGATTAGACGCGCTGCCAACTGAGGCCTGAATTCCGGCCCGCAGGACCTTGGGCAGTCCTGCGATGATGTTGATACAACAAGGGAATTAGTAATTGTCAGCCAATCTGGCTGGCAAAAAGCATACAAACCTTCGGCAGCGTGAGAGCCAAAAGGCCCGCGCGAATCGCAAATAAATCAAGGTATTACCAATGCCCGGCCTAGATGCCCCCCACGCCCCCGGCTCAACGCAAGAGCTGCACGGCGTGTCGTCCGACGCCCGCAAACCTGCGCCTCCATCGGACTTCGTAAGCCCGCGGACCCGTGCGATCCACTACCACCGCCAGGTGCTGCATATGCGGCGCCAGCGGGACAAACGCTTCGGACAGGCATTCACCATTGACCGCGGCTGGGACCTGCTGCTGCTGCTGATGATTGCCCGGCTGGAAGAACGCACGACCAATGCGGGCGATATCTTCGGAAAAGACAGTGCGCACGGCATCTCGATCGAGGAACTCGACCGGCAAATAAGGTTCGGCAACGTGATCCTGATGGACGCCGGCGATGATCTGGAACTCAGCCAGGTCGTATTGTCCGACGAGGCAGCGCGGCACTTGATCGATTTGTTTCGCATCGACACCGCACCTGCATGATTCCGGCATGACCCCGGGATGACCCCCGCATTGGCGAGTTGTGCTGATGCGAGAATTCACGCACAATTTCGCGCAACACTTCACTTGGCGTTCAGCGAAGCGCTGGTTATAGGCCATGCATGACCACCAACACGCGCTCCCCGCTCAAGCTCGCCTTTCTTGCCGCTGCTGCTGCCAGCACGGTGCTGACCGCAGGATGCGCCGGACGCAGTTCTGGTCCGAAAGACACCTCATATGTCGCGCGCGACGTGGAATCGCTTTATGCCGAGGCAAAGCGGCGGCTGGACAGCGGCAATGCCAATCTGGCGGCGGCACTGTTCGACGAGGTCGAGCGCCAACACCCCTATTCGCCGTGGGCGCGCCGCGCGCAGCTGATGAGCTCGTTCAGCTACTACGTGGCCCGCGATTACAACAAATCGATCTCCAGCGCGCAGCGTTTTCTGTCGATCCACCCCGGTAACCGCGACGCGCCCTATGCCTATTACCTGATCTCGCTCAGCTATTACGAACAGATCAGCGATGTTACCCGCGACCAGAAGATCACCGAACAGGCCAAGACCGCGCTGACCGAAGTCATCCGCCGTTTCCCGAATACGGAATATGCGTCTGACGCGCGTCTGAAACTCGATCTGGTGAACGATCACCTGGCCGGCAAGGAAATGGAAATCGGGCGGTCCTACGAACGTTCCGGCCGTTGGCTTTCCGCACAGATCCGTTTCCAGAACGTGGTCGAGAAATTCCAGACCACCAGCCACACACCAGAGGCGCTTTACCGCCTGACGGAAACCAGCTTGGCACTGGGTGTGCGCGAAGAGGCGGTGAAATATGCCGCAGTGCTCGGCGCGAATTATCCCGGCAGCAAATGGTATGACCGCGCCTTCGAATTGATCGAAGACCATGCCGCAGGTGTAACCGCCAGCTGATTCCGGCGAATTTCAGGCGCCGCGGCCGGATATTACCATAATTGTTCGCAAAACTGCGCGGCATCGTGACGTGGGCCCGAGCATGGGTTAAGAGTTTGCCTTAGCCATGCTGACCGCCCTGTCCATCCGCAACATCGTCCTGATAGAGGCGCTTGACCTGACCTTCTCCGGCGGGCTGGGCGTGCTGACCGGTGAGACGGGTGCGGGCAAGTCGATCCTGCTCGATGCACTGGGGTTGGTGCTCGGCAATCGCGGCGAAACATCACTGGTGCGCGCCGGTGCCGATCAGGCCAGCGTGACCGCGACCTTCGAATTTTCCCGCCTGCCCGAAACGATCAAGACGGTGTTGGCAGATGCCGATATCGAGATCGAGCCGGGCGAGGGGCTGATCCTGCGCCGCCGGATCAAGGTGGACGGAGCGTCCAAGGCATTCGTCAACGATCAGCCGGTGGGTGTCGCGCTGCTTCGCGAACTGGCCCCGTCACTGGTCGAACTTCACGGACAGCATGATGATCGCGGCTTGGTCAATCCGCGCGGCCACCGGCAATTGCTGGATTTGTTCGCCGGTTCCGATCTGGCCGGGGTGTCCAGCGCATGGAAGGCATGGCGCACGGCCGAGGACCGCTTGGCTGCAGCGAGGAGCGCGATCGAACAAGCCAAGGAAGACCAGGATTTGCTGCTCGCCCATCTGGCTGAATTGTCGGAACTGCAGCCGCAGGCGGGCGAGGAAGTGCGGCTGGCCGGAGCGCGGGCGGACATGCAGAAAGGCGAGCGGCTGACGTCCGATCTGGAGGAATTGCGGCATCTGTGGGACGGATCGGATTCGCCGCTCGCATCGCTGCGGGTTGCCGCCCGCAAGCTGGACCGGATTGCGCCGGAACATCCGCTGCTGTCGGAAGCGCTGGCCGCGCTCGACCGCGCGGTGATCGAAGCAAGCGAGGCGGAAGACAAGCTGAACGCGGCTGGCAACGCGCTCCACCATGATCCGGAAGCACTCGATCAGGCCGAAACTCGGCTGTTCGAATTGCGGGCGCTGGCGCGCAAGCACCGCTGCGAGGTTGATGCGCTGCCGCATTTGATGCGGACCATGCGCGACCAGCTGGATGCGATCGAGGCGGGTGATGCGGAGTTGGATTCGCTCGAAGCTGCCGCGAAGGAAACACACCAGATTTACCGCGCCCGGGCCGAGGCTTTGCATGCAAGCCGGGTTCTCGCGGCAATGCGGCTGGACGATGCGGTGGCGGCAGAACTTGCCCCGCTGAAACTGGATGCGGCGCGGTTCAAGACGGCGGTGGCTGACTTGCCGGAAGAACGCTGGGGCGCAGCCGGAATGGACAGCGTCGAGTTCCTGATCTCCACCAACCCCGGCGCGGATTTTGCGCCGCTAGGCAAGATCGCATCGGGCGGGGAATTGTCGCGCTTCATTCTCGCGCTGAAGGTCGCGCTGGCGGAAAAAGGCGGCGCTGCAACGGTGATCTTCGACGAAATTGATCGCGGCGTTGGCGGCGCGGTGGCATCTTCCATTGGCGAACGCCTGGCACGGCTGGCCGATGGCGGGCAATTGCTGGCCGTCACCCACAGCCCGCAAGTCGCGGCACGCGGCACGATCCATTACAAGATCGCCAAAACCTCCAAAGGAACGGTGACCAAAACCTCGGTCGCATTGCTCGACGCTGCCGGCCGCAAGGAAGAAATCGCCCGGATGCTGTCCGGCGCGGAAATTACGAGCGAAGCACGGGCGCAGGCCGACCGGCTGCTGGAGGGCGTGTGATTAGGTGCAACGAAAAAGCTCCTTCCTACGAAGAAGAGGGGGCTTAAGTGAGTGAAATCTCCGAAGCCGAAGCGGCCAATGAACTCATGCGCCTCGCCAAGCAGATCGCCCATCACAACCGGTTGTATCATGCCGAGGATACGCCCGAGATCACCGATCCCGAATTCGATGCACTGGTCCGCCGCAATGCTGAGTTGGAGGCGGCGTTTCCGCATCTGGTGCGCGAAGACAGCCCGTCCAAAGTGGTCGGCGCCGCAATCGAAGCCTCGCCGCTGAGCAAGGTCGCGCACGAGGTTCGCATGATGAGCCTCGACAATGCGTTTTCGAATGAAGAGCTGGCCGAATTCGGCGCGCGGGTTCGGCGGTTTCTTGCGCTGCCGGAAAGCGTACCGGTCGCATTTACTGCCGAGGACAAGATCGACGGTCTGTCCTGCTCGCTGCGCTATGAAAACGGCGTTCTGGTCCGTGCTGCCACACGCGGCGACGGTCAGGTGGGCGAGGATGTCACGCCCAATGTCGCCACGATATCTGATATTCCGCAGCGCCTCAACGGCGATGCCCCCGATGTGTTCGAAATTCGCGGCGAGGTCTATATGTCGCGGGCGGATTTTGTTGCCTTGAATGATGCGCAGGCGGCAGCGGGAGGCAAATTATTTGCCAATCCGCGCAATGCGGCAGCGGGCTCGCTACGCCAGAAAGATGCCAGTGTGACCGCTCAGCGTCCACTGAAATTCTGGGCTCATGGCTGGGGTGCAGCTTCTGAAGTTCCTGGCGAAACGCAGGTCGAGGTAATGGAGGCGATCAGGGCATGGGGCGTCCCGGTTTCGCCATTTTTCGTGCGCGTCTGCTCGATGCAGGAAATGGTCGCGGAATATGAGAAGATTGGCGCAGCACGGCCAACGCTGCCCTATGAGATCGACGGGGTAGTCTACAAGGTCGACCAGCTGGATTATCAGGCTCGGCTAGGCTTTGTGGCCAAAGCCCCGCGCTGGGCGATTGCGCGCAAATTCCCGGCCGAACGAGCTGAAACGACGCTGGAACATATCGATATCCAAGTTGGGCGAACGGGTAAATTGACGCCGGTGGGCCGGCTGGCTCCGGTGCTGGTCGGCGGGGTCACCGTAACCAATGTCACGCTGCATAACCGTGACGAAATTGCGCGGCTGGGCGTGCGCCCGGGGGACCAGGTGGTGGTCCAGCGCGCGGGCGATGTAATCCCGCAGGTGGTCGAGATCCTCACCCGTGATGTGCCGCGCGATCCCTATGTGTTTCCCGATCATTGCCCCGAATGCGGCAGCGAAGCCGTGGCGGAGGGAGGCGAGGTCGATGTACGCTGCACAGGCGGTCTGATCTGTCCCGCGCAACGTACGGAAAGACTGAAACATTTCGTCAGCCGCGGCGCGCTCGACATCGATGGGCTCGGCGAGAAAACTATCGACCAGTTCTTCGCGCTGGGATGGCTGGAAAGCCCCGCCGATATCTTCCGGCTGAAAGACCGCAGGGAAGAGACTCTGGCGCTGGAGGGTTGGCAGGACAAGTCTGTGGATAAGCTGTTGGAAGCTGTGGAAAACCGCCGCGCTGCCGATGCGGCGCGGCT
This sequence comes from Allopontixanthobacter sp., assembly GCA_041552775.1. GTDB lineage: Bacteria > Pseudomonadota > Alphaproteobacteria > Sphingomonadales > Sphingomonadaceae > Allopontixanthobacter. The sequence goes on along the minus strand of JBFEKH010000006.1, from coordinate 11,524 downwards.
GCTGTTTGGCCTTGGCATCCGCCATGTCGGCGCGGTTACCGCGCGCGATCTCATGAGGCGCTTCGGGACGCTTCCGGCGCTGCGCGAACTGGCCGAGAAAGCACGGGCAGGCGACCAGGACGCGCAGGCTGAATTGAGCGCGATTGACGGCATCGGCCCTGCAGTGGTTCAGGCACTGGGCGATTTCTTCCACGAAGAACACAACCGCGAGGTGTGGGACGATCTGCTGAGCGAAGTCAGCCCGCCGCTCTATGTTGTGGAAACCACGGACAGCCCGGTCACCGGCAAGACGGTGGTGTTCACCGGCAAGCTGGAAACCATGAGCCGCGACGAGGCCAAGGCACAGGCCGAACGGCTGGGTGCGAAGGCAGCGGGCACGGTCAGCGCGAAAACAGATCTGGTGGTCGCCGGGCCGGGTGCCGGATCGAAGCTGAAAAAGGCCGCAGAACTGGGCATCGATGTGATCGACGAGGCCGAGTGGGCCGCGATCGTGGCGGCGGCGGGGTGACTACCCGCGGACCTTCGGAACCCATTGCATGACGCCGCCGGCCAAGGGCGTCCACCAGCCGGTCTTGATTCCCGCCGCCGCCAGCGTGTCGCTGGTCCACTGGTTGCAGGTCGTTGTAAAATCATAGCGCCCGTGAGCGTCGTAAAATACGTCCTGGTCGGTGTAGCCGGGGAAGACGGAACGGCTTTCCGCTTTAGGCAGCGCGGTCTCGATCTGCTTTACGATGAGCGCATATTCGCGGGCGGTCACGCGGAGGGGGCGGGCGGTATCGCTCGGCGCAGGACGGACGTAATGCGCGACATGCAGCAGGCTGTCCCCGCCGATCAATATGACGCGCATGGCGGTGATCGGCGACAGGTCTGACCATGTTGGGGTGTTGAGAAACACCTCGCGTTCCCCCCAGCCGATGGAAATATGCGTGAAGTCGCGCCCGGACGCGGGCAGGTCGCTGGCGGGGAAGTCTGTGCGCCAGTCCTTTTCGGGCGTGACCAGCGGCAGGACCAGCGCGGTGTGGACGCCGTTGGTTTCCACCATGATCGTCACGCCGGTATCGGGCTCGGTCCAGTCTGCATTGCGGGGAATCGCCGCGCCGATCCAGGCGCTGAGCAGGAAAGGGATTACCGCCGCCGCCAGCGCCAGTACCAGTCGGCCAGCCCACTTCGTCGCGAAGAACAGGAACCGGGGCGCGGCGGGGCGGGTCAATGCGCGTCTCGGCCCGGTCTCTTCCGTAGCCACAGGATAGACCAATCACCGCTCACCAGCCGCGCGGCCAGCCGGAATCCGGCGAGGCGGTAGGCGCGGCGGACCGAGGCTTCCTGCGTTTCGAGCAATCCGGCCAGCACCAGATTGCCACTGGGCGGAACATGGGCGGCAAAGTCCGGCGCCAGTTCCACCAGTGGGCCCGCCAGGATGTTGGCGATCAGCAGGTCATAGGGGCCGCGTGCTTCGATCAGGGGATGATCCATCCCATCGGCGATCACCACGCTCAATTCGCCCGCGCGCCCGCCCACCCGCACATTGTTGCTGGCGCAATTGTCCGCCATGACCGGCGCGCATACCGGATCGATATCGGTCGCGAGCGCCAGCGCCCTTGGCCACAGATCCAGCGCGCCGAATGCCAGCAACCCCGTGCCGCTGCCGATATCGGCAACATTGCGCGCGATTACGCCGCTACGCTTCATCTGCGTCAGCATGGCGAGGCAGCCAGCGGTGGTTTCATGCTGGCCCGTCCCGAAGGCCTGACTGGCCGGGATCACCAGATCGGTAATGCCGGGTTCGATGCAGGCGGGATGATCGGGTGAGCGGACATGGAATCGGCCCGCGCGGATCGGCTCCATGCCTTGCTGGCTGAGCGTCAGCCAGTCGGTCTCAGGCATTTTCTCGACGGAAAATTTGGGCGCATCGACTGCAAACAGTCCCATCAGCGCAGATTTTTCCGCTTTACCGGGCTGCCTGGGAAACCATGCCTCCAGCACCCATTCCTGCGGCCTGTCCTCGGCAATTTCGCTGCCTGAAATGACCAGTTCCGCATCCCATTCCTCCAGATCGTCATGCGCGAGCAAGGCGGCTTGCACGATTTTCTTCGGCGCGAAGGCGGTCAATTTCCAGCTCTCACCGGACATAGCTGGCTCCATTGGCGTCAATGGTGGTGCCGGTCATGCTGGGCGGCGCATCAAGCGCGCAGAAGGTGACAATTGTGGCGATTTCTTCGGGTGTAGCGACACGGCCCAGCGGGATGTCTGCCAGCAAGCCCGGCCCGCCGCGGCTGGACAGGTAATCGCCTGCCATCGCGGTATCGGTGAAGCCGGGGGTGATCGCGAAGCTCAAAATCCCCTGCGCTGCGTAGGCGCGCGCGATGGTCTTGTGCATCGCCAGCATCCCGCCCTTGGCTGCGGCATAGTGCCAGTGCGCAGGCGAATCGCCGCGGTGCCCGGCGCGGCTGGCGATGTGGACGATGCGGCCCGGCACCCGGCGCTCCAGCCAATGGCGCACGGCGAAGCGGGACAATTGCGCGGCGGCGGTGAGGTTGATGCGCAGCGTTTCCTCCCACCCGTCCAGCCACTGCAAATCACCATTTTCGAGCACATTGGCGGAAAACTGGCCGGCATTGTTGATCAGTACATCCAGTGTGCCGCTGCTGCGTTCCAGCGCCTTGTCCCATAACTCTTTTGGTGCGGCTGCATCCAATAGGTCGGCTGCGACCGTATCTAAGTCATGTGCGCGAGTGCCGTGGCCAACCACCGCAGCGCCGCGTGCCAGCAACTGCGTGCGAGCGGCCGCGCCGATACCGCGGCTGGAACCTGTCAGGAGGATATTTGTCATTTCATCGCTATCCCGAAACTTGGCTGGAATGTCGAGGGGGACGAATTGGCAGGCTAACTGCCAATTTGCACGTCTTGCCTATACATGGCGTTTCGCTAAGGAAGGCGCCACAGGTTGGATGATTGGAAAGAGTTACATGGCACAGCGCCCGCTATCACCGCATTTGCAGATCTGGAAATGGGGCCCGCATATGCTGGTTTCCATCTTGCACCGGATAACCGGGGACGGGCTTGCTCTGGCCGGTCTGGGCATTTTGCTGTGGTGGCTGGGCGCACTGGCCAGTGGTCCGGAAGCCTATGCGAACTTTGCCGGCTGGGTATGGCCCGACCTGGGCGCGCTGGAATGGAGTGGGACCGCGATCCTGCTGTCGCTGATAAAGGTCGTGCTGAAGCTGGTGATGATCGGCCTCAGCTGGTCTTTCTTCACGCATATGTGTTCGGGCCTGCGCCATTTCGTGATGGATCTTGGCGCCGGATACGAACTCGACCTCAACAAATTCTGGTCAATTGCCAGCCCGATCATCGCCATAATACTTACCGCCGGTTTCTGGGCGCTGCTGCTGCTCGCCTAAGACAAACGCGAAGGATTTTTAATCATGGGTAACGGAACATCGATCGGCCGCGTACGCGGCCTGGGCCCGGCGCACCACGGCGCTCACCACTGGCTGCTGCAACGCTTCACTGCGGTCGGCAACCTGCTGCTGGTGCTGTGGTTCGTGGTGTCGCTGATCTTGCTGCCGGACCTTGGTTATGGTTCGGTAAGCGAGTGGCTTGCCAAACCGCTTCCGGCAACCGCGATGGTGCTGCTGATCGTTAGCACTTTCTGGCACGCGCGCCTTGGCCTGCAGGTCCTCGCCGAAGATTACGTTCACGAAGCCGGCAATAAATTTGCCGTGATCCTGCTGCTGAACCTGGCCGCCATTGGCGGCGGTGCGTTTGGCGTTTTCTGTATTGTTCGACTTGCTCTTGGAGGAGCACTCTAATGGCATCCGCTGCAAACGCTGCACCCGCTTACAAGATCATCGACCACACTTATGACGTCGTCGTCGTGGGTGCGGGCGGTTCGGGCCTGCGGGCCACCATGGGAGCCGCCGAATCCGGCCTGCGCACCGCCAATATCTCGAAAGTATTCCCCACGCGTTCGCACACCGTTGCAGCGCAGGGCGGGATTGCCGCGTCGCTGGGTAACAACACGCCGGACCATTGGTCGTGGCATATGTATGACACCGTGAAGGGTGCCGACTGGCTGGGCGATCAGGACGCGATTGAATATCTCGTCCGCGAAGCGCCGCAGGCAGTTTACGAGCTGGAACATGCCGGTGTACCGTTTTCGCGCAACGATGATGGCACGATCTACCAGCGCCCGTTCGGCGGTCACATGCAGAACATGGGCGAGGGGCCTCCGGTTCAGCGCACTTGCGCCGCCGCCGACCGTACCGGCCATGCGATGCTGCACGCGCTGTATCAGCAGAGCCTGAAGTACGCCGCGGACTTTTTCATCGAATATTTCGCGATCGATTTGATCATGAAGGACGGCAAATGCGTCGGCGTGATTGCGCTGTGCATGGACGATGGTTCGATCCACCGGTTCCGTTCGCATTCGGTCGTGCTGGCAACCGGCGGTTATGGCCGCTGCTATTACACCGCCACTTCCGCCCACACCTGTACCGGTGACGGCGGCGGGATGGTGCTGCGCGCCGGCCTACCTTTGCAGGACATGGAATTCGTGCAGTTCCACCCCACCGGCATTTACGGCGCGGGCGTGCTGATTACCGAAGGCGCCCGGGGCGAGGGCGGCTACCTTACCAATTCCGAGGGCGAGCGGTTCATGGAACGCTATGCTCCCTCGGCAAAGGACCTGGCATCGCGCGATGTCGTGTCGCGTTCGATGGCGTTGGAAATGCGCGAAGGCCGCGGCGTGGGGCCGGAAGGTGACCACATCTACCTCCACCTCGACCATATCGATCCCGCCGTGTTGGCCGAACGCCTGCCGGGCATCACCGAAAGCGGCAAGATCTTCGCCGGTGTCGACCTGACCCGCCAGCCGCTGCCGGTAACGCCGACTGTCCATTACAACATGGGCGGCATCCCTTGTAATTATCACGGCGAAGTCGTGACCATCGGACCGGACGGCAATCCGGAGACCGTGGTTCCTGGCCTGTTCGCCGTTGGTGAAGCCGCTTGTGTTTCGGTCCACGGTGCTAACCGCCTTGGTTCCAACTCGCTGATCGATCTGGTGGTATTTGGCCGCGCGACCGGCCACCGCCTGACCGAGTTGATCAAGCCGGGCTCCGCACACAACGAATTGCCGAAAGACAGCGCTGATATGGCGCTGGGCCGTCTCGACCACTTCCGTAATGCCAAGGGCGGTTCGCCAACCTCAGAAATCCGCAGCGAAATGCAGAAGACAATGCAGAAACATTGTGCGGTGTTCCGCGACAGTGCGCTGCTGTCCGAAGGCGTGGAAATGATGCAGAAGACCAACAAGCGGCTGCAAGACGTGCACGTCACCGACCGCTCGCTGATCTGGAATTCCGACCTGATCGAAACGCTGGAACTCGACAATCTGATGGCGCAGGCCAGCGTGACCATTGCCAGCGCGGAAAACCGCAAGGAAAGCCGCGGCGCCCACGCGCACGAGGATTTCCCCGATCGCGACGACAAGAACTGGATGAAGCACACCGCCGTCTGGTTCGAAGGCTGGGGCGGCAAGGGCGGCGACATGAAAATCGATTACCGTCCGGTCCACGAATACACGCTGACGGACGACATCAAGTATATCGAGCCGAAGAAGCGGGTGTATTGAACCAGTTTCTTACTAGCTGAATTCTCAAAGGTCGGGGCGATATGCTCCGGCCTTTTTCTTTGTGGTCATGAAGCGCCTAGGCCCCGGCAGACTGGCACATCCATGCTGCCGGAAATTTGCGCTGAATTGCACCAGGCGTACGGCATCTTGTTGGAACCATATGTTCACATAAACCGTTGATTTCCCAGACAGTCAGAACGGCTGCCATATTCAAGAAGGAGATCTCAAATGGGTGAACTTACCGACAAAGCCAAGGGCGCAGCGAACGAGCTTACCGGCAAGGTAAAGCAGCAGTCGCATGACCCGGAAACCCGTGCCGAGGGCCATGCCCAGGAACGCAAGGGTGAGGCTCAGAACCTCAAGGGTAAGATCGAAGGCGCGCTCGGCGACAAGATCTAATCCTGCCAAACACGCAAAAGGGGCGCCCATTGCGGCGCCCCTTTTTTTGTGCCTGTTTGGCAGAGCCGCGGTGATTGAGGGAACCAAGGCTCTGCTGTGAATTTAATGGGCGTGCCGGCAGCCGGTCCAGCCATTCATTCGGCGTTCAGTTTACATCTGTAGTCATAGCATCTACAGATGTAATCATCCCTCATGGGATAATGATGCCGGGGAGCGTATTTCATGCCTGCTGCGAATGACCAGATCAAGAATGGCAGTGGAGACCGCATCAGCGAGGCCGAGCATACAGTTATGGAAGCGCTGTGGGAACGCAGCCCGCTGACTGCGCTCGAGATTTGCAAGGAAGTCTGTTCGCGCCGGGACTGGAGCCTGGCCACGGTCAAGACGCTTCTTTCCCGCCTCGTGGCCAAGAACGCAGTCGCGACAGAGCCGGACGGCCGACGGTTTCTCTACACACCGTTGCTGGAAAAATCTGACTATACCGGCGCCGAATCGCGCCGGTTAGTGGACCGCCTGTTTGGCGGCCGCGCTGCGCCTTTGTTCGCGCAGCTGGCTGAAGCGGAAGCTTTGACCGAGGCTGACCTGAACGAGATGGAAGCCCTGCTGAAGGAGCTGCGCAAATGACTGGCTGGCTAATCGAAACCTTCATCTGGACTGGTGTGCTCATCGGCCTGGTGCTCCTGCTCCGCCGCCCGGTTGGGCGCTATTTCGGCGCCAAGGCTGCCTATGCACTTTGGGCGTTGCCATTTCTCAGGCTGATCATGCCGCCGCTGGTCCTGCCGTCATGGCTGGCCCCGGCCGCGTCAGCGCCCCAGCAAACGATTTTGCATTACACTGAATATACACCATCCGCTGCCGATCTGGCGATGGTGCCGGTCCAGCAGAGCGCCGCGATTGCCCCCGAACCGATTGCCTGGGGTGCGATATTGCTGGCTGTCTGGCTGTCCGGTGCGGTGATATTCCTGGCGGTGCGGTTCTTGGGCTATTTCAGGATGCGCCGCGCGTTGCTCGCTGATGCGCGCCCGGTGGGCGAGGATGGCAGTGTCAGGCTGGTGGAAACACCCGAAGCGACCGCACCGCTGGCATTTGGCGTGCTGGACAAGGTGGTAGCGCTGCCGCCCGGGTTCATGGCGCTGTATAACCGTGAACAACGCGATTTTGCCCTGGCACATGAGCTGGCGCACCATTCGGGCGGCGATTTGCTCGCCAATATGGCCGCTCAGCCGCTGTTCGCGCTCCACTGGTTCAACCCGCTCGCGTGGCTGGGGTGGCGCGCGCTGCGGCGCGACCAGGAAGCTGCGTGCGATGCCCGCGTGATTGACCGGCGCAGCCCGCAGGAAAAGGCGACCTATGCCGAAACGATTGCCAGTTTCGCCGCTAGCCCGCGCGTGGCGCTGGCCGCGCCGATGGCGTGCCCGGTGCTGGGCGAGAAGAGTATCATCCACCGTTTGAGGAGTATCACGATGTCCGACATTTCTCCGCGCCGCCGCTTTGCCGGACGTGCCCTGATCGGGGCCTGCGTGCTGGCGCTGCCGCTGACCGCTTCGATTTCCTATGCGGAATCGATCAGTCAGCCAGCCCCGCCACCCCGGGTGGAAGCACCCGATGTGCCAATGGCTTCCGATATACCTGAGCCGCCATTGCCGCCCATACCGCCGTTTCCGCCATCGGCCGAGGAAGCCCTTTCGGGCGGACAATTCGAAACGATGTTCGACGATGTCGAAACCAGGAGCGATGGTTCTGGCGAAGTGCGCCGGGTGGTTGTGCTCCGCAAGAAGGATGGAGCTTCAGGCGCTCCGGGTGACCGCGAGGTCAAGCGGGTCATGCGGTTCACTGGCCGGGGTCCGGCAGATGCCAAGGGCGACATGAAGAAATTCACCTGGACAGAGGAAGAAGACCGGATCGGCGGCGAGGGCATGTCCGATGAAGAACGGGCGGAAATGCGCCGAGAAGTGCAAGAAGCGATGGCCGAAATGAAGCAGGATCTGACCGGAGCACGCAGGGAAATGATGATCTTCAAGAATGAAAAAGGCGAGATCACCCAGTTCGAACGGGACTGCAAGGAAGGCCAGAAGGGTCCGGCCAAGTGCCACACCGAAGTCATGGCCAGCGCGCTCGCCGGGTTAAAGCAAGCGCGGGCGGAGATCGCCAAGAACAAGGATATGCAGGGAGAAATCCGCGCCGAAGTGCTGAAGGCGCTGGACGATGCAATCGCCGATTGGAAGGCCGACAGCTGACGGCTGCAAATCTCGAAAATGAAATACGCGGCCCGGCCTGTAGCAGGTCGGGCCGCTGCGTTTTCAGCCCTTCAGGTCCGCGAAGGTGTCGCACTGGTCTTCGTCACCGGATTGCAGGCCGCGTTTAAGCCATGACATTCGCTGCGAACTGGTGCCGTGGGTGAAGCTTTCGGGGCTCACCCGTTGGCCAGCGCTGCGCTGCAGTGTATCGTCGCCGATGGCGCTGGCGGCGGTCATGCCTTCTTCCATATCGCCGGGCTCGATAAGATTTCGGTTCAGGCCCGCCCATACTCCGGCATAGCAATCCGCCTGCAGTTCCATCCGCACCTGAAGCTCGTTCGACCTGCGGGGATTTTCTGACTGAGCGCTGCGGATCTGGTCCGCCAGTCCGGTCATTTTCTGGATGTGGTGACCGTATTCATGCGCCATCACGTAATAACGCGCGAAATCGCCGCCAGCGCCCAACTGGCGCTCCATCGTGTCGTAGAATGCGGTGTCGATGTAAATGCCCTGATCATTCGGGCAATAAAATGGTCCCATCGCGCTGGATGCCGCACCGCAACCTGACCGTGTGCTGCCGCTGAACAGGGTGAGCACCGGCTGTTCGAAGGGGATATTCGCCTTCTGGAACAGCGGCTGCCATGTTTCATTGAGCGAGCCGAGCGCATTGCATGCCTCGAGCGCATAGGGGCCGGTGTTGCAGGCCTCTGTGCCCTGCGCCCCGTCAGCGCTGGTTTGCTGGGTAGGCGCGCCATCCTGCATTTCTCCGATGGCCCCGATGGTCTGCATGGGATCCGCCCCGAATGCGAAATAGGCAATCGCTGCAATGATGATCGTCCCGCAGCCGATCTTGCCCCCGCCGCCGCCAGGAAAACTGCCCCCGCCGCTGGCGGAGCCGCCCCCGCGTACACGGATGTTGGCCGGGTTGAATCGGTTGAGTTTCATGCGCGTTCCCTTGCGACTTGAGGTGCGGCTGTAAAGCCAAAGCGGGTGAATCTTAGCGTTATTGCTGGACAGGGGGAACACTGCACGCGAAAACAGTAAAACGCTCCATTTTTCAGTATTTCAATTCGAGGTTTCCCATGTCTCTTTCCGGTAAACGCGCACTCGTCACAGGCTCTACTTCCGGCATCGGGCTGGCCATGGCGCGTGCGCTGGCTGCAGACGGTGCAGAGATAGTGCTGAACGGCTTTGGCGATGCGGAGGTTATCGCCGGTTTGTGCGAAGAACTGGGTGCGGTCCATGTCGGCGCCGATCTGACCAGAGCGGCCGGCTGCGAGGAATTGATGGCAGGCGCAGGACCAGTGGACATCCTGATCAACAATGCCGGAATGCAGCATGTCGCTGCGGTGGAAGATTTTCCCATCGGCAAATGGGATGCGATCATTGCGCTGAATCTGACCGCCGCGTTTCACACAGTTCGGCTGGCCGTGCCGCACATGAAGGAAAGCGGGTGGGGCAGGATCATCAACACCGCCAGCGCGCATTCCAAGACTGCATCACCGTTCAAGAGCGCGTATAATGCAGCCAAGCACGGGCTGGACGGATTTACCAAGACCATCGCGCTGGAACTGGCCCAGACAGGCGTGACCGCCAATTGCATCAGCCCAGGCTATGTCTGGACCCCGCTGATCGAAGGGCAGATTCCTGATACGATGGCCGCACGCGGGCTTACCCGCGACCAGGTGATCAACGATGTCCTGTTGGCGAAGCAACCCACCAAAAAGTTTGTCCAGCCCGACGAAGTGGGCGCGCTGGCGGCGTTTCTTTGCCGCCCCGAAATGGGCAATGTAACCGGCGCGAATTGGAGTATTGATGGCGGCTGGACTGCGGAGTAACTGCTGCTGGCGCGGCGTGGGCCGCGGCTGGATTAACACCGGGGGTAAGGGGTAGGCTTGAACATCAGGGGCGTTTGGATTCGCGGCAGGTTGCTGCTGCTAGCGGGCGCGGCGCTGAGCCTCGCCGGATGCGCAGGCATGCAGCCAGCCAGACCAGGCAGCCCCTCCAACGCTCTGCCGGCAATCGAATCCGATCTGGCCCGGCATATCTCCGTACTTGCCAGCGATGAATTCGAAGGGCGAAAGCCTGGTACTGCGGGGGAGAGCAAGACACTCGACTATCTAGTTGGCGGGTGGCGCTCTGCAGGGCTGGAAGGGGGGACAAACAATCCCGCCAATCCATGGCTGGCACCCGTATCCATCGCCGCCAGCACCCCGGATGAAAGTTCCATCCGCTTCTTCCGCCGCGGGACTGCGGTTGCGATTCCGGCCGGCGGCGCCGTGGCCTATTCCTCGGGCCGGCGGGGATTGCTGGCCAAGGCACCCTTGCTGTTCGTCGGCAAGCAATATCGCGAGCTCGACCGGGCCGAGCTGACCGGGCGTGTTGCGGTCATGCTGTGGGATCATCCCGACCATGCCGAACAGCGCGAAGCCTTGCTTGCGCACGGGGCCAGCGCGGTTCTGGCCGTCCTGGCAAACGACAGCGATCTGGCCGCATTGGAGAAAACCCGCGATGCAGGGTCCTACCGATTGGTAGCAGATAGTGATGGCAGCCTGCTCGACGGTTTCCTGACTCCGGGCGCAGCAGACATAGTGCTTGGCGAGGGGCGCCTGGCGCAACTCCGTGAAGCGGCAGACGTGGCTGGTTTCAAGCCCGTGCCGCTGCCGGTTACCGTATCGATAGAAGCCACGGCGACTGCGAATCGAATCGAATCGTTCAATCTGATTGGCCGGCTTGCGGGCAAACAACCTTCGATGGGCGCGGTGCTGCTGGTGGCGCATTGGGACCATTTCGGCACTTGCGCCTCGCCCCCGGCGCAGGACCTGATATGTAATGGGGCGGTGGACAATGCCAGCGGCCTGGCAATGCTGAGCGAAATCGCGCGCCGCCTAGCCGCAGGGCCGCGGCTGGACCGCGACGTATATTTTCTCGCCACCACGGGCGAAGAATGGGGCCTGCTGGGCGCGCGGGCATTTGCCGCCGATCCGCCCGTGCCATTGTCCAACATCGTGGCTGCGTTCAATATCGATTCGAGCGCAATCGCGCCGCGCGGGGCGCCAGTAGTGATCGTGGGCGCAGGGCTGACCCCGCTGGATGCGCCGATTGAGCGCCTGATAGCCGAACAGGGGCGCAAATTTGGCGACGCCCAGCTTGCTGCTAACTTCCTGCGGCGTCAGGATGGCTGGTTGTTGCTGCAACGTGATGTGCCGACGCTGATGGTATCGAGTGCTTTCGCCGACCGCTCGGCGCTGGA
>JBFEKH010000005.1:0-64821 GCA_041552775.1 Allopontixanthobacter sp. | reverse complement strand
TCCAACTCGGGGAGCCATCATTTTCCAGCGTTCCTGAAACGCGGCGACAAAAACAAAGGGCCCGGCCAGCATATCTGCTGACCGGGCCCTTCGCGTTTCGGGATTTGACCTATTACCGGCGACTGCGATCAGGCGGCGGCACCGTGGCAATGCTTGTACTTGTTGCCCGAACCGCACGGGCATTGTGCATTGCGGCTGATTTCCATGTCCGCATAGGGATTTTCCTTGTTCGATCCGCCCGGGCCGACTGCGGCACGCGGTGATCCTGCCAGCGATCCGAACATGGCTTCCTGCCCGGCTGAACCGTCATTATCGTCGGAATTGTCCAGGCCGCTCAACGGGTCGACATGGCCGGTAAGGAAATCTGGCAGGTCAGGCAAGGACTGCTGCGGGGTTGGCGCCATGCGCAATTCGCTTTTCAGCAGGATGCTGGTGATATCTTCACGCAGCGTTTCCAGCATGTGTTCGAACAGGCCGAAGGCTTCCTGCTTATATTCGTTGATCGGCTGTTTCTGGGCATAGGCGCGCAGGAAGACTACCTGCCGCAGCGCGTCGAGCGTGGCGAGGTGTTCTTTCCAGTGATAATCGAGCCGTTCCAGCAGGACGCTTTTTTCCACCCGGCGCCAAATGGCAGGTTCCGACTGGGCCATCTTGCGTTCCATGATCGCGTCGACTTCATCGCGGATCCGCTCCTCGATCAGTTCAGGCTCGACGTGATCTTCTTCCAGCCATTCTTCGAACGGCGGGTTGATGCCGAGCACTTCTGAAGTGCGGGCCTTCAGCCCTTCGATATCCCATTGTTCGGGGTAGGAACCGGGAGGGCACGCAGCGCCGACCAGCGCATTGACCGTATCGTGGCGCATATCGACCACCACATCATCGACCGCTTCGCTGTCCATGATTTCGGCGCGCTGTTCGTAGATCACCTTGCGCTGATCATTCATCACGTCATCATATTCGACGACCTGTTTACGAATGTCGTAATTGCGCGCTTCGACCTTCTTCTGCGCGGTTTCGATGGCCTTGCTGAGCCATTTGGAACCGATTGCCTCGCCGTCTTCCAGATTGGAATTCATCATCCGGCTGAACAGCGTGTCAGGCCCGAAAATACGCAGCAAATCGTCTTCGAGGCACAGGTAGAAGCGCGACAGGCCCGGGTCCCCCTGACGGCCCGAACGGCCGCGCAGCTGGTTATCGATCCGGCGGCTTTCATGGCGTTCGGTGCCGAGCACGAACAGGCCGCCGGCCTCGAGAACCTTGTCGCGTTCGGCCTTCACTTCCGCCTTGATCTTGGCCAGCGCGATGTCGCGTTCGAGGCCTTCCGGCATCCCGGCCAACTCGTCTTCCTCGCGGAATTCCACGTTACCGCCCAGCTGGATGTCCGTGCCGCGGCCAGCCATGTTGGTCGCGATGGTCACCGCGCCAAGCCGACCGGCCTGCGCCACGATATGCGCTTCGCTTTCATGGAAACGGGCATTGAGGACAGAATGCTTCACGCCTTCGTCATCGAGGAATTTGGACAGCAATTCCGATTTTTCGATGGAGACCGTACCCACCAGCGTCGGTTGGCCGATTTCGGCCTTTTCCGCGATCGCCTTGGCGATGGCCTTGAACTTGTCTTCAGTGTTCTTGAAGAACTGGTCTTCCTCGTCGATCCGCTTCACATCGACGTTGGTCGGGATCGTGACCACGTTCATCTTGTAGATTTCCCAGAACTCGCCCGCTTCGGTGGCGGCGGTGCCGGTCATGCCAGCCAGTTTCGGATACATGCGGAAATAATTCTGGAAGGTAATCGAAGCCATCGTCTGGTTTTCGGGCTCGATCTGCATGCCTTCCTTGGCCTCGACCGCCTGATGTAAACCATTGGACCAACGTCGCCCGTCCATCATCCGGCCAGTGAATTCATCGATGATGACGACCTTGTCGTCCTTGATGATGTAATCGGTGTCGCGCTTGAACATAATGTTAGCTTTGAGCGCCTGGTCCAGATGGTGGACGACCTGTGTGTTCACCACATCATATAGATTGTCGCTTTCCAGCAGACCGGCATCAGCCAGCATTTGTTCAACCTTCACGGACCCTTCTTCGGTCCACGAGATATTCTTGGTTTTCTCGTCCGCATCGTAGAAATCGGGATCGATCTGCTTAACGATGGCGTCGATCTGGACGTAGAGTTCGGTCTTGTCTTCGGTCGGTCCGGAAATGATCAGCGGAGTGCGCGCTTCGTCGATCAGGATGGAATCGACTTCATCGACAATCGCGAAATTGAACGGGCGCTGCACCATCTGGCTGCGTTCCTGCTTCATATTGTCGCGCAGGTAATCGAAACCGAATTCATTGTTGGTGCCGTAAGTGATGTCGGAGGCATAGGCATCGCGCCGTTCAAATTCGCCCAGGTTCGGCACGATCACGCCAACCGTCAGGCCCATCCAGGTGTACAGCTGGCCCATCCATTCAGCATCGCGGCGGGCCAAGTAATCATTGACCGTCACCACGTGGACGCCCTTGCCCTCGATCGCATTGAGATAGGTGGCCAGCGTGGCCACCAGCGTCTTGCCTTCGCCGGTGCGCATTTCGGCAATTTCGCCACGATGAAGCACGACGCCGCCGATCAGCTGGACATCGAAATGGCGCATGCCAAGCACGCGGATTGATGCCTCACGGACGGTAGCAAATGCCTCTGGCGTGATATCGATCAGGGTCTTGCCTTCTGCCAGCTGGTCGCGGAATTTCGCGGTCTGGGCCTGCAATTCCTCGTCGGACAGCGCCTTGATCTGGTCTTCCAGCGCATTTACCTGGTCGACGATCTTGCCGATGGATTTGACGTAGCGATCGTTCGATGATCCAAATACGGATTTGGCGAGTGTTTTGAGCATGAAATATAAGGTCCTGTCGGGCCGGTAATTATCGGGAAAAATCCGCCGATGGCGCATCTGCTGCGCACGGCTGCAAAGCTAGATATTGGAAAAATATCCGGCGCTATTCGTAAGCGCGGTCGGCCCCGAAATAGACGGTGGGGATATACACCACGACGGGCTTGCGAACCTTGCAAACCTTGATCGGGTCGCCCTTGGACGGGCTGGTGGCCGGTTGAACCACGCATTCACATTGCGACTGATTGCTCTGCTGGCATGGCGCGCTGGACGCGCTGACCTGCTCGCTCAAAGCATCCAGCACCGCCGCATTGGCAGGCGCACCCGCAGCCGCGAGGCCGGTGATGAGCGCAAGGCAGGTTAGAAGACGGCGAAACATAGCCCCCTCAGATAGGGAGTTTGGGTTAATTAGTCCACTCGCAAACGCATTTACGTGGCTTGATCGGCGCAGTAGATGGGCGGCCATGGACCTTACCCGCTCGCCGCTCGCCCTGCCCTTCCCTGATATGCCCGACATCGCAGGCGTAACTTTGCACATTGCCCGTGCGCGGTACAAGGATTGGGACCGGGCCGACCTAACCTACGTCGAACTGGCCGAGGGAACCAGTGTGGCGGGCGTCTTCACCCGTAGCGCTTGCCCCTCCACCGAAGTGGAAATGGGCCGCGAACAGGTCAAGACCGGTAGCGCGCGCGCTCTGGTGGTCAATGCGGGCAATGCCAATGCCTTTACCGGCCACCGCGGGCGCGAGGCTGTGGAACAGATCATGGCGCAGGTTTCCGTGCATCTCGGTTGCGAACCATCGGAAGTCTTCGTATCCTCCACCGGGGTAATCGGAGTGCCCCTGCCCAAGGACAAGGCGCGCGCCGGGATCGCTGCGGTAGTCGATAGCGCCCCGTGCAGCTGGGAAGATGCCGCGAACACTATCGCGACCACGGATACTTTCGCGAAAGGTGCCACCGCCTCTGCCATGGTGGGCGGCAAGCGCGTTGAACTGTCGGCGATCATCAAGGGCAGCGGCATGATCGCGCCCGATATGGCGACGATGCTGGGCTATATTTTCACCGACGCAGCAATTGCACCGGAATTCCTGCAGGCATTGCTGAGCGCCAGCAATACGAAGACATTTTCCTGCATCACGGTGGATAGCGACACTTCCACCAGCGACACTGTGCTCGCATTCGCGACCGGCAAAGCGGGCAATACGCCGTTGACCAGCTTCGACGATGCCGGGGCAGACGCATTCGCCGCCGCGCTGCACGATGTCTGCCGCCAATTGGCGCATCTGGTGGTGCGCGACGGCGAAGGCGCCCGGAAATTCATCGAAATCCGTGTGACCGGCGCCGCATCGGACGAAAGCGCGCATAAAGTCGGACTCTCGATCGCCAATTCGCCGCTCGTGAAAACCGCTATCGCGGGCGAGGATGCAAATTGGGGCCGCGTGGTCATGGCAGTGGGCAAGGCCGGCGAACCGGCGGACCGCGACACACTGTCGATCGGCTTCGGCGGGGTGTGGGCCGCACGCGATGGACAGCCCCTGGCCAATTATGACGAGGCACCAGTGGCCGCGCATCTCATGGGTAGCGACATCACTGTCGAGGTCGATCTGGGCATCGGCAGCGGCAAAGCTACTGTCTGGACCTGCGATCTGACGCATGGATATATCGACATCAATGCGGATTACCGATCGTGACGCCGGATGCCTTGCACATGGCGATGCATTCCCTGCTGGCCGAAGTATCGCGGAAGGCAATCCTGCCGCATTATCAGGCCCTCGCCAACCACCAGATCACCAACAAGGCTGCGGATGATGTCGTGACCATCGCCGATCATGCAGCGGAAGAAATGTTAAGCGAAGGTCTGGCAAAAATCATCCCCGGCTTGGCCATTGTCGGCGAAGAGGCCGCGCATGACGATGCTTCCGTTCTTGAAAGGCTCTCCGGCGATTGCTGGATCGTCGATCCGCTGGACGGAACCAATAATTTCGCTGCGGGCAAGCCGCCCTTCGGCATTCTGATCGCTATGGCATCAGCAGGGGAAGCGCACACTGGCTGGATTTACGATTGCCTGTCCGATCGCCTGTGCATCGCCCATCACGGCAAAGGAGCGTTCATCGGCAACGAGAAAATCAGCGCGCGCACCACCGGACAGGACCCGCCGATAGCGGCGATATCGACCGTGTTCATGGACCCGGCGCAGCGTGCAGCCGTCATGGAACAAATCGCGCCGCACTACACGATGGTCGATATTCCGCGCTGCGCCGCCGAGCAATATCCGCGGCTTGCACTGGGGATCAATGATGTGTCCATTTTCGAACGCACGCTGGCTTGGGACCATGCGGCAGGCGCTTTGTGGCTAAATGAAGCAGGTGGTAAAGCGGCACGACTGGACGGTTCGCCCTACCGTGTGGACGAACATGGCCGCACCGGTTTGATCGGTGCGGCCACGCCGGAATTATTCGAACAACTGGCGGATCGGCTGAACGGGATGTCTAGTGATTCGAGGTCTTAAAGCACCGATTCCAGCCAGGTCTTAAGCTGACCCTTGGGCGCGGCGCCGAGTTTCTGGGCGACCGCCTTGCCATCCTTGAACAGCACCATCAGCGGGATCGACTGAACGCCGATTTCGCCGGGAATGCCGGTGTTTTCCATGATATCCATTTTGGCGATCGTCACCTTGTCAGCCAATTCATCGCTGATTTCCTCCAGCGCGGGGGCGATCATCTTGCACGGGCCGCACCATTCAGCCCAGAAGTCCACCAGTACGGGCTTGCCGGATTCGAGTACGTCGGCCTTGAAACTGTCGTCGGTGACATTGATTGTCGCCATGGGTAATCTCCTTATCTGTTGGCCCTAACGTAGGCGCTGTTGGATTTCACTCAAGCAGCAGATGTGAAAAGCTTTCCTGCGCGGTAGACAATCGGGGTTTGTTTTGCGCCAGAATTTCAGCCGGGATCGGCACCAGCAAAGGGGTTTGCGTATACAGCAACGCCGCACCGATGGTCCGCCCCGGATAAATTTCTGCCAGCGCCGCCGCATATGCGCTCATTTGCTGCAAAGTCGACTTCGGAACATCGTCCAGCCCGGTTGGCGGGCGGCGGGCAGTCTTGAAATCAACCACGGTTACCGAATCTGCTGTGATCAGCAGCCTATCCGCCGTGCCGGCAATTACCTGGCCTTCCACGACCGCTGCAAGCGGCACTTCGGTCAAGGCAGCGGACGAGAAGATATCGGCAAATTCCGGAGTGGACAGGACAGCCAGCGCAGAAACGAGCATCTCCTCGCGAATAGCGTCCGGCAAATCGGCGGCCTGCCGAACGAGCCATGCGCGCGCAGAAGCCTCGCGCACATCGGCGGCCACATCGGGCAGCCGTTCCAGCAAGCTGTGGATCAGCACGCCACGGCGCGCAGCTTCACGGGCAATTTCCGGCGGCAGCGGCGGATCGGCGCCCTGCTCTCCGCCAGCAGACGATGGCGCAAGCGGGCGAGGCGGGCGTGGTTCGGGGCCAATCGGCGTCGCAGCCCATGTCGGCAATTCTAAGCGGCCTTGGGTCAGCTCTCTGACCACCTCGGTTATCGGGTCTGGCCGCTGGCCGCAGGTCATGCGTTCGCCCCACACCGGATCATCCTCGGCATTATCCTGACACAGGGGCGCGAGCCGGGCATACCAGCTATCGGGCGCAGGCGAGTCTTCGGACTTGCCCAGTGCGCCGCCGATAAACAGTGCTTCTTCTGCCCGGGTGATCGCAACATAGAGCAGGCGCCAATGTTCCTGCCGCTCTTCCGCTGCCGCAATCGCTTCCGCCTCGGCTATCGGGCCGACCTTTTCGTCACCGCTCAGCGGCGGTAGCGGAACAGTCCTGCCACCTTCTTCCAATGTCAGCCCGCGAACCGGAGACTTGTCGGGATTCCCCGTGGCATCCGCCAGAATCACGATGGGTGCCTGCAGCCCTTTCGATCCATGAACCGTCATGACCCGGACCAGGCCTTCGCTGGCCCCCGCCTCGCGTTTCAACTCGCCCTCGCCGGATTCGAACCACTGGATGAAACCCTGCAGGCTGGCGGTATGCGCCCCGGCATAATTGGCCGCGGCGTTGAGCAATTCGTCGATCGGATCATTGGCATCGCGGCCTAGCCGGGCGATCAGCCCTCGCCTTCCCTGCCACGGCCCGGTCAGCATCCAGTGCAGCATTGCCTGTGGCAATTCGTAATCCGCAAGGCGCAGCAGATCGCGCAGCCGCTCGCAGGTTTCGGCCACGAGCGGATGATTACTGCGCCGCATATGATCCCACAGCCGCATCTTATCGGGCCGGTATCCGTGGTCGAGCAGATCCTGCTGGCTCCACCCGCCAAGCGGCGAGACCAACCAATTGGCAAGGCTGAGGTCGTCATTCGGCTGGACCGCAAAACGCAGGGCAGCCATCAAATCCTTGACCGCCAGCGGCGCGCCCAGCCTCAGCCGGTCAACCCCCGCAACAGGGACCCCGGCCGCGTGCAGACGCGCCACAACCAATCCAGCCAATTCGCGTCGCCGCCGGACCAGCACCATGATATCCCCCGGCCCGGCATTGCGCCGCCTGCCCTTGACCAACGGATAGCCGTTTCTCAGCCAGAGCTGGATTTGCTCGGCAATCTTGTCGGCCATGCGGCGTTCGGGTTCGGACACCCAGCTTTCCGGCGAATCTTCCGCTTCCTCATCGTCCGGCTGGTTATCGACCGGCTTCCACAAAACCACCTCGCCTGGGCGGTCGTCCCCTTCGTGGCGGCTTGGATTGTCCGACAGCCCGAATTGTTCGTGCCCGATAGCGGTGATGGCGCGGTCGACAAATTCGAGTACCGGCTGCGCTGTCCGGTAAGACCGCCCGAGCCCGATACTAAGCAGGTCGCGCGCGCCGATCCGTTCGCGCAGCCGGTCCGCATTCGCACGCGCATCCGCCATGATTGAGGCAAAATGTTCGCGGTTGCGCTCGAAATTCTCCGGACTGGTGCCCTGGAACCGGAAGATTGCCTGCTTGTAATCACCGACCACGAAAATGGTCCGCAATTTATCCTCTCTCTGGCCAAGACCTGCGAAGAAATCACCCGTCAGGGCGCGGATAATCGACCATTGCGCTTCGTTGGTATCCTGCGCCTCGTCGATCAGGAGGTGATCGAAACGCCGGTCGAGCTTGTAGCGGATCCATTCCGACAGGTCGGACCGTGACAGCAAGGCCGCCGCCTGGCGAATCTGGTCGTCGAAATCGATAAAGCCTTCGCGTGTCTTCGCTTCGTCCCACCGCAATGCAAAGCGGCGGCCAACAAGCAATGCAGGGACGAGGAACTGAACGAGGTCCAGCAAGGCTTGCACTTCGCAAACCTTGCCCAGAGATTCCTGCACACGAGTGGCGAATTCACCATAATCTGGTGTCTTTTTCGCCAAATTTGAAAGTGAACGAATTTCGCCCTTCTGGGTGAACAAAGCCTCATTTAGACTAGCCAAGCAATCTGCCCGGCCAGCAAGATCGCTAGCGAGCCATGCCTCGACCGCTGACGCTGTTTTCCGGCCTGTCGCAGTCGCCCATTCGAGGTTTGCCGCGAGGCACTGTCTTAACGAACGCACATCAAAAACATCGTCGCAGCACAGCGCAGCGACACTTTCCGGCCCGGCATCTTCTGCCAGCCCCAGCAACCGCCGCACGTTTCCTTCCAACGGTTCCTGCCAGCTGCCGGGGCCAAACCACGCATCGCGCGCACCGGCGCAGCGCATTAGCCAGGCCCGCACCCCGTCAGCGCCCATCCGCACGCTGAGCCTTGCCAGCGCTTCCAGCAGCGCTTCCTCACCGCATTCCGCACAATCGACCAGCATTGTGGCCAGTACTTCATGGGCGAGCAGGTCGCGGTCGCGGTCTTCCATCGGGCGCGTTCCGGGGACCAATCCGGCTTCTTCGGGAAATGCCGCGAGCAGCCATTGCGAGAACGCATGGATGGTATCGATCCGCAATCCGCCGCCGGGACTGTCCAGCACGCTGGCAAACAAGGTCCGCGCGCGGGATTGCGTCGCATCGTCGACACTCTCGCCAATGGCCCTGAGGTCAGCCGCCAGCGCGGCACTGTCCATCCGCACCCAGCTGGCCAGCACTTCATTCACGCGAGTCGACATTTCCGCAGCCCCCGCCTTGGTAAAGGTCAGGCATAATATCTGCGAGGGATCGACATCGGGGCGCAGCAGCAGGCGCAATACCCGCGCGGAAAGTACCTGTGTCTTGCCGGCTCCGGCGGAGGCAGACAGCCACACACTGTCAGCCGGATCAACCGCCAGCGCCTGATTGCCGATGAGCGGAAATACGAGCTTCTTGCCGCTCATGTCTCGCGCCCCATCCACTCGTCGAGCCGCATCAGCTGGTCGAACGTATTATAGGTCACCGCGTCGGGATTGAGCCGGGCAGTGAAGCCTTGGTCTCCCAGAATCCACCGGTCGAGCGCCTCGTGAAGGTAATCTTCGGCCTTGGGCAAGAAGTCCACCGCCTCAAGATCACTACGATTTCTGCCATCCTTCACCGGGCTGGAGATATAGCCAAAGCCTGTCTCGCTCTTGTCACTTTTCGCCAGCGACCAATATTCGAATTTCTGCGCCTCGCCCTGCAAACCCGGAAAGCCGCCGCGCTCTGCCATCAGGCCGATCGTCCCCAATTGCAGGGCATAGCCTGCCTTGACCTGTTTGCCGGTTGGCGGTCCGCCGGTCTTGTAATCAACGATTGCCAGGCCGCCATTTTCCAGCGCATCGATGCGGTCAGCCTTGCCGAAAATGGTAACGCCTTTGACTTCGATCTCGCCCCATTTTTCGATCAGCGCCGGAGTGCGTCCTTCAAAAGCGGTGACGGTGTCCTCCACCCATTCGAGCGCTTTCATCAGTCGCGGTCGCCACAATGCGCGCATCAGCGGATGGGCATTCATCTGCTGAAGCACCTCGGCCGCGACTTCATCTATCGGGCGGCCTGATTGGTGCCATTTCTGCAGAATTTCATGTGCAGCGGTGCCGCGCCATGCAGGCGATGGCTCCGCATCCAGCGCGTCGAGTTCGGACAGTTTCAGGATACTACCCGCGTAGAATTGATACGGGTCCGACCGCAGCCGGTCGAGCGCGGTCACACTGATCCGGACAAGGCGCTGCGCTGCATTGGGCTGCGGTTCCGGTCGTTTGTAAGGCATCGGCGGCTCTGCGTAATCGAGCGCTGCAGCCAGATCATTCGCATAAGTTAGCTGGTGGCGAAACAGCAGATCATTGCCGAGCAGCGCCTGAACCCGCAGCAGGAACCGCGAAGGGATCGCCGGCCCGCTGCTATCGCGGCGCGCGCGGCTGAGCACGACTTCGGGGGTACCCATCGCTCCGGCGAGATCGTGCGCGGAAAGGCCAATGCGGAAATCCGCCCCCGGAACTCCCAGCGCGCGCAATACCGGCGGTGCCAGCAGTGGATCGGCGGCTGGATTGGCCGGCCAGCTACCCTCGTTCAGTCCGGCACAGATCACCAGATCGGCGCGGCTCATGCGCGATTCCAGCAGGCCGTAGATCGACACCCGGGGGTGCCCGCCATAGGGCGGCCTGACCGCAATCTGCTCCATGACATCGCGCAGCACTACATGCAGTTCGCGCAATTCAATTCTGGTTCCGACTTCGCGTGCGTGCAGCCGCAAATCCTCCACCATCGATGCCAGCGCTCGGCCATCCTCGCGCGACCAGATCGCATCGGCGCACAGCCTTTCCGCCGAACTCGACAATTGGTCCAACAGATGCGCCAAGGGCAATTCGCCATGGCTGGTCAGAAGGTGTGCAAGGATCGCATCAACGCCCCGCCACCATTCCGCGACCTGCGCCTGCTCCGCAATCGGTGCCAGCGGGCCAAGGCCGGGGGCAGGCCGGGGGCCGCGTAGCTTCAGTTCCAATGCGCGGGTATTTACCAACCATTCGCGCCGCCCCTCGCCCAGTTGCACCAGCGGATGTTGCAGCACCGCCATCAACGGCACCGGCGCGGCATTTTCCGACGCAAGTTCCGCCAGCAGCAGAAACAGACGCCCTGCCGGTGTATCGCTGAGCGGACGGCCAGCGGAATCGTCGGCGGTGATGTTCCAGCGCCGCAGATGCTGGACAATCCGGCGCGCCAAGCCGCGATCAGGCGTGATCACATTGACCCGCTTTGTGGGCTCTTCAATGGCCTCACGCACCAGCAGCGCGATGGCCTGCGCTTCTTCTTCCGGTCCGGAGCTTTCCATCAATTTCACGCCGGACAGGCGGCGCTTGTCCGCGTCCAGATCGACCCAGCTCTTGCTCGCTTCCGGCGGGAGGAACAGTGATGAAATCGCATGCGTCCGGTCGGGCGAAGCGGCGGTCATACCCTTGCGGTGCCATTGCTTCACCTCGCCCCGGGCAATGCCCATGCGGTTCAACAGCAGTTTCAAATGATATTGCGGGTGGGTGACCGCATCGCCCCGGCCAAACGGCGGATCGCCAGCCTGGTCTGGCGCACCGGCGGTACCGAGTTCGGACCAGACCGCATCATCCATTCCCAGATCGAGGTCGGGGAGGATAACAGCGCCCTGCGGCAGTTCGGAAACCACGCGCAGCAACCTTGCCAGCGCGGGTGCAGCACTGGTGACACCAGCGGCGACAATCGGAGTGGCAGGCGGCCGGGCTTTCCAGCGCACCGCAGCGAAATCGAACAGGCGGTTACGCCGCGCAGCAGCATCGATCTCGCCCGCAGCGCCGAGTTCGGCCTGCCAGCGCGCCTGCACGCGGGCAAAGTTGCGCAGGCTGTCCTGCCAATGGTTCGACAGATCAGG
This sequence comes from Allopontixanthobacter sp., assembly GCA_041552775.1. Taxonomy (GTDB): domain Bacteria; phylum Pseudomonadota; class Alphaproteobacteria; order Sphingomonadales; family Sphingomonadaceae; genus Allopontixanthobacter. The sequence continues at coordinate 53,137 of JBFEKH010000005.1, read as the reverse complement.
GCGCAAATCCAGCACGCGCTGGCCAAACAGTTCTTCGGGACCGATATCTTCAACCAGCAGCCGGTCCATCGCCGAAGCAATATCGCGTGCCATGCGCAGCAGGGCACTGCCGCGCGGAGCGTCTTTCCCCAATTCCTCGCGCAGCAATTCGGCCAGCCTCAGCCAGCGCCGGGTGGGGTCGACACTGCGCGGAATATCGGCGGCCCCCAGCGGGTCGAGCAGGCTGCCCAGCGTTTCGTCCAGATCGAGATCGCCAACCACTGCCATGCGCGGCATCAGCATCCCGCTGTGACCGGCGGCACCGAAATGACGGATAAACGCCTCGCTGACCGTTCGCATCGCGCGGGTGCTTGGCAGCAGTAGGGTCAACTTTGCAAGGCCGACATCGTCTTCGCCATATCGCGGGACCAATCCCGCCACCAGGGCATCGGCAAATCCGCGATGCGCCGCTATTGAGTAAACTGCTGGCCCATCAACCACGCTGCAGGGCTTCTTCGGTCGGTTTGATCGATTGCGGGGTGCCGACTTCGAACCACTGGCCGGTGAAGCCGGTGCCAAACAGTCGCCCTTCCTCGATCGCACGTTCCCAAAGTATATTGGTCGAGAATTTCCCCTCGGGTGCATCGCGCAGCAGGCGGTGCGAGACCAGCTGGATGCCGGTAAAGATGAATGGCGCGATCCGTCCCGAACGGCGGCGGGTCAGCCTGCCCAGCGGGTCCATGTGGAAATCGCCCTTGCCGCGAAAATTCAGCGCCCGCGCATGCGGAACCATCAGCAGAAGCGCGTCCATCTCATCCGGATTCCAACGGTTCGACAAATCATGAAAGGCATCGCGCGGACCTTCGAGCCAGATATTGTCCGCGTTCAGGCAGAAAAACGGATCCGGCAGCATCGACTGCGCTTTGACCATGCCGCCGCCGGTTTCGAGCAGCATCTCACGCTCGTCGGAAATCAGGATCTCCGGTTTCTTGCGTCCTTCCAGATGAGAAATCAGCGCGTCGGCCAGATAATGGACATTCACGACTGCCTTGGTCACGCCTGCTTCAACCAGCCGGTCCAGCGTGTGATCGATCAGCGGCTTTCCCCCCACCCGGACCAGGGGTTTGGGCTGCGATGCGGTAAGCGGGCGCATCCGTTTGCCCAGCCCTGCGGCCATGACCATGGCGGTGTCGGATGCCAGTTTGCTCATGCGATATCACCGCCCAGATTATCGCGGATCTGGCGCGGGATATTGGCATCGAACCATGCCGCCACCGGTGCCAGCGCGGGATGACGCAGATCGCGTTCCAGCGCTTCCCATACGCGCGGGATGTAGGACAGGTAACGCGGCTTGCCATCGCGTTTCCACAGCCTTGCAAAAATACCAACGATCTTGGCATTTCGCTGCGCACCGAGCCGGGCGTAATCGGCCAAGAAATCATCATCCGCATTGGCCAGCGACAGATAATGGTCGAGCATCCGCTGCTCCAGATCTTCAGGCACATCGCGCCGCGCGTCTTGCAGCAACGACACCAGATCATAGGCGGGATGTCCAACCAGCGCGTCCTGGAAATCGATCAGCCCCTGCTCGCCCTGCCCCATCTGATCGGGGCCAAGCAGCATGATGTTTTCCGCGTGGTAATCGCGTAGCACGGTCACATCAGGACGGTCGGCAGCCAACATCGGCGCCAGCGCGGCGTTCCATGCCTGCAAATAACTGCCCGCGTCGGCATCGATCTGCATGGCGGGGCAATACCATTCGGTCAGCAAAGACGCCTCCCGCGCATAGACGGCCATGTCATAGGGCTCGAATGGCCCCGCGGGCTTGGTATGGAGCCGGGCCAGCGCGTCAACCGCGCCCGTGTAGGCACCGGTTTCGCCCTGCGGATTGGCGTCGAGCCAGTCGCGCATGCGGTCATCACCGAAATCTTCGATCATGACCCAACCTTTCGCGGCATCCTCGGCAAGAATCTGCGGCGCGCGCATATCGTGGTCAGTCAGCCATTGCGCCACGTGAAGGAAGGGCTGGGGGTCTTCTTCGGGCGGCGGCGCGAACATCAGCATCGCTTTGCGGCCTTCGGCAGAGATCCGGAAGTACCGCCGGAAAGACGCATCCCCCGGGATCGGATCGATTGCCGCGCCATCCCAGCCCGCGTTCGTCAGAAAGGAATCGATGCCAGCTGGGAGGAGTTCGCTCATGGCAAGCGTCCTAGCCAATCCGTGCCGCCCCGGGCAATCGCAATCCGGCCTTCGTCCGCAACTTCTAGTGAAATTGCCAGGCAAGCCGGTTCATGTTCGAAACCGCCGGCATTTTCAGGCCATTCAGCCAGCAGCGCCGCGCCAGCGCGATAATCTTCCAGCCCGATCTCCTCAACCTCCTCGGGCCGGTTGAGGCGGTAGAAATCTGCATGGACCAATGGCAGATAGACGGCTGGGGGGTCGTAGGTTTCGATGATCGTGAAGGTCGGCGAAGGGACTTCTGCCTGATAGCCCAGCGCGGCAATTATCGCCCGGGCCAGCGTGGTCTTCCCCGCCCCCAGCCCGCCCGACAATGCGACCACGTCGCCCGCCCGTAATTGCACCGCGATCCGGGCGCCGAATTCCTCCATTGACGCAAGATCGGGAAGGTGGATGGTCACGGGATCAGAATTGTGGCGCTGGTGCCTGCGCCCTTGCGTGAGATGATTTCAAGGGTCCCGCCATGCGCCTCGATCAATTGGCGGGCGAGCGGAATGCCGAGGCCCTGTCGGCGCTCCAGGCCCTTGCCATCGGAGGTCGTACGAAGGCCGTCCAGCGCGCGCGAGAGTTCGTCCTTGGCCATACCCGGGCCATTGTCCGAAATCACGATCCGGGCGATTCCCTTAGGCTTCCCGACATCGACCAGAATCTTGCCGCCCTTCGGCGTGGCGGTGATTGCATTGTCCAGCAAGTGCCCGATGGCCCGGCCAAGTTGGCGTTGATCGGCATCCAGTTTTCCGCCAGCCCCGCCGCGCAGATCGAGCGTAAGCCCCGCATCGGTGATAGCCCGTTCCCGTTCGCGGACGATCTTGGTGACGAACGGCAGCAGCTCGATCCGTTCTTTGGCGATGGGCAGCAGCCCCGCCTCGCTCTGTGACAGGTCAAGGACATTTTCCACCTGTTCGGTCAGCCGTTCGACCGAATTGAGGATGGCGGCGACATATTCCTGGCCCTGATCCGTCAGATCACCGGCGACGCCAGCTTCCAGCAATTCGGCAAACCCGCCAATTGTGGTCAGCGGAGTGCGGAATTCATAGGACATATTGGCCAGGAAACGCGTCTTCACCGCGTCCGCTTCCTCCAGCGCTTCCGCACGCTGGCGCAAGGCATTTTCGGCCATTTGCGAATCGGTAATGTCGAGCGTGGTCAGCAGGCCATTGCCATCGGGCAGCGGCACACCGGCAAATTCAAGTGTTCGCCCGTCGGCCATCTGGACCCGGCCCGCGCTTCCCTTACGGTCGAGCGTGGCCGCACGAATGACTTCGCCAATCGCCTTGACCTGTTTGGGCCGGGCAAGGTTGGGGGCGATTTCTTCGAGCAGTCTTTCCGCGTTGGGATGGGCGTCGAGCATTTCTGCGTCCAGCGCCCAAACCCCGGCGAAACTGCGGTTCCACAATTGCAGCGTGCCATTGGGCGCGACCACCGCCAGCGCTTCGAACAGGCTGTCGAATATCGCTGTGCGGGTGCGTAGCAGCGTGTCGCGAGTGGCGGACAGGGCGAGTTGTTCGGTCCGGTCTTCCGCGATCAGGACCAGCCCACCGTCGGGCATCGGCTGGGCGACCATCCGCATATGAGTGCCGCCCGATAGGGGCCACGCTTCCTCCTGAGTTTCGCCACTGGTGAACCATTCCACATGTTCTTTCCGCCATGCCGGGAAATCACGAACCTCGGGCGTGCGGCCCTGTTCGCGGGCGTCGCTCATCAGCCGTTCGAAACTGGTCCCCAAGCTGACTGTACTCGGCGAAATCCCGAAGATCCGCCGGAAGGGCTGGTTGGCGAAGGTGAGCTTACGTTCCGCATCGAACTGCGCGACACCGATGGAAAGCTGATCCAGCATGGAACGCTGTGCGTCGCGGAAGGCGCGGAAGCTGCGCGCCTGCTCTTCCATTTCCTCGATATCGACAGCGTAACCCGCCACACCGTCATTGCCCAGTGGCAGGTCGCTTACCCGGAGACTACGTCGCTGCCCATCGATGGTGGTCGCCACGATTCGCTCGATCGACAGATTCTGTTCGGCCGCTTGGGCTGCAATCTGGGCAGCAGTCAGGCCATCAACAGGCTCCACCAGTTCGAGCTGATTTTCCACCGTCACGTCGGCACTGGGCGCTCCCACGGCCTTGACGTAGGCCTTGTTGACCAGTCGCAGCTTGCTGTCCGGGCCGCGGAACCACATCGGGATCGGTGCGGCTTCGATCAGGCCCACCAAGGCGGCGAAATCGCCCTTTGCCCGGGTCGCATCCTCGCGCAACTGGATCAATTCGCTTTCGCTTTCGCTGAAATCGAACACCCAGATCAGCGCGGCCCCGCCGGGCGATATCTGCGGATCGGCCAGATTGCCGCGCAGGGCCAGGCTGCGGCGTGAACCGGGCGCCGTCAACGACAGGCGGAACGGGGCGGCAGTGCGCTGGGTATGGCGGACCTTCTCGGTCAGGTCGGTCAGTTGTTCCGGGGAAATGCCGCGGGTCTGCCCGTCCTTGCCCTCGCCCGACAATTCGCTGAGATATTGCGGCAGTTTTTCCAGTCCCAGCCATCCGGCCAGCCTGTCCGATCCCTCGATCCGGCCATCTGCACGTACCAGCAGCGGGATTGCAGGTGCCTCGTCGATCATCCGGGCCATCCGGCGCGCTGCCTTGCGGCTGTGTTCGGCCTGTTTGGACTTCGCCCCGGCAGTGATCATCAGCCACGCCGCACCTGCGGTCCAGGCGGCGAACAACAGGCCAAGCAAAGCCAATGCGGTGGCGGATAATTCCATGGGATTTCAGCTATGCTGCGCGGGGTCAGGATGCAATGGCCCGGCGCATGAAGTGACCAACAAAAAAGCCAAAAGAAAAGGCGGCCCCGTCAAATGACAGGACCGCCCGATCTTGAGGTGCGTAAACTTAGTACCGGTAATGGTCAGGCTTGAACGGGCCTTCCTGCGGCACACCGATGTAATCGGCCTGTTTCTTGCTCATCTGGGTCAACTGCACGCCCAACTTTTCAAGGTGCAGCGCGGCAACCTTCTCGTCCAGATGCTTGGGAAGCACATAGACGTCATTTTCGTACTGGTCGTTACGCAGGAACAATTCGATCTGCGCCAGCACCTGGTTGGTGAAGCTGGCAGACATAACGAAGCTGGGGTGGCCGGTGGCGCAGCCCAGATTGACCAGACGACCCTTCGCCAGGATCAGGATCTGCTTGCCATCGGGGAAAGTGACCATGTCGGTCCCTTCCTTGATTTCCGCCCAATCGTAATTGTCGAGCGCGCCGATCTGGATCTCGCTATCGAAATGGCCAATGTTGCACACGATCGCCATGTTCTTCATCGCCTTCATGTGTTCGGCGGTGATGACATCTTCATTGCCGGTCGCGGTCACGAAAATATCGCAGCGCTTTACGGCTTCTTCCATGGTGACAACTTCATAACCTTCCATCGCCGCCTGCAATGCGCAGATCGGATCGACTTCGGTTACCATCACGCGGGCGCCGCCCTGGCGCAGCGAAGCAGCGGAACCCTTGCCGACATCGCCGAAACCGGCAACACAGGCGACCTTGCCCGAAAGCATTACGTCGGTTGCGCGGCGAATGGCATCGACCAGGCTTTCACGGCAGCCGTACAGATTGTCGAACTTCGACTTGGTCACGCTGTCGTTCACATTGATTGCCGGGAACGGCAATTTACCCTGTTTTGCGATCTGATACAGGCGGTGAACGCCGGTGGTGGTTTCTTCCGAAACGCCGCGGATGTTCTTGACCGACTTGGTAAGATAGCCGGGGTTCTTGGCTACATAGGCCTTGAGCGCGCGCTGCATTTCGATTTCTTCGGCATTGGCTGGTTCAGGCATGGTCTCGCCCGCTTCCAGACGTGCGCCCCACAGTGCGAACATGGTCGCATCGCCGCCATCGTCCAGGATGATGTTGGCGGTCTGGTCCGGATCGGCATGGGTCCACCAATCGAAAATCTTGCCAACGTAATCCCAATAGTCCGCGAGGCTCTCACCCTTGATTGCGAATACGGGTACGCCGGTTGCTGCGATCGCCGCAGCGGCATGATCTTGCGTCGAGAATATGTTGCAGGTTGCCCAACGCACGTCCGCGCCCAGCGCGGTCAGCGTTTCGATCAGCACTGCGGTCTGAATGGTCATGTGCAGCGAACCGGTGATCCGGGCGCCTTGCAGCGGCTTGCTGTTCCCGAATTCCTCGCGCAGCGCCATCAGGCCCGGCATTTCGGTTTCGGCAATCTTGATTTCCGCACGGCCAAAATTGGCGAGAGTGATATCTTTGATGATGTAATCGATGTTGTCGGCGGCCACGGGATTCTCCTGCGATGTGTCCATTCACGCCGCAACGACACGCGCGGCAATCTGGAGGCGCATGTAGCGAGCAGGCACCGCCGAAGCAAATATAAAGCGATCTTTATATGATGTTGTCATTGCCCCGCCATCCGGACAGACTATATCAAGCGCGCAACCCGGTTCACACGAAAGGAAATTACCCCATGGCAATCTCAGTTGGCGACAAACTGCCCGACGTCAAATTGGTCAAAGCGACTCCGGAAGGCCCCGAAGCGGTCCAGTCGAGCGACTATTTCGCTGGCAAGAAAGTGGCACTTTTCGCGGTACCCGGCGCATTTACGCCGACCTGTTCAGCCAAGCACCTGCCGGGCTATGTCGAAAAGATGGAAGAACTGAAGGCGGCCGGCGTCGATGAAGTGGCCTGTACTTCGGTAAATGACGCCTTCGTGCTCAGCGCATGGAGCAAGTCCAGCGATGCGGGCGATATCGCCATGCTGGCCGATGGCAATGCAGAGTTCGCTGCCGCTCTCGGCCTCGATGCCGATTTCACCGGCTTCGGCATGGGCAAGCGCAGCCAGCGTTACTCGATGGTCGTCAATGACGGCGTCGTCGAACAGATCAATGTCGAGGCACCGGGCGATTTCTCGGTCAGTTCGGCAGAGCATATGCTCGAACAGCTCTAAGCATCTGAAGGAAAAAAAGGGGCGGCGCGACATTTGTCGCCCGCCCCTTTTTTATTCCTGCTGCAGTCTCAGTAACCCATCAGGCTGAGCACTTCCTTGCGGCTGCTCTGGTCATCCAGGAAACAGCCCATCAGCCTGCTTGTGACCATGCTCACGCCCGGTGTGCGAACCCCGCGCGCGGTCATGCAGGCATGGCTGGCATCGATCACCACTGCCACGCCGTGGGGCCGCAGATTATCCCAGATGCACTGCGCCACTTCGGCAGTCAGGCGTTCCTGGATCTGCAAACGGCGCGAATAGCCGTGAAGGACCCGTGCCAGTTTCGAAATGCCGACCACGTGGTCTCTCGGCAGATAGGCTATTGCTGCCTTGCCGATTATCGGCGCCATATGGTGTTCGCAGTGGGACTGGAATGGAATGTCCTTCAGCAGGACAACTTCGTCATAGCCGCCCACTTCTTCGAATATGCGGCTGAGGTGAATGGCCGGATCTTCGCCGTAACCCTGGCAATATTCCTTCCACGCACGAGCCACCCGTTTTGGGGTGTCGCGCAAGCCTTCGCGCTCTGGATCATCCCCGGTCCATTCGATCAGGGTGCGGATTGCATCCTGAACTTCTTGCGGAACGGCCGCCTTGCCGCGTTGCACATCTTCATCGAGTCCCACCAGGCTGCTCACGCTATTTCTTCCTCTTTTTAACCTTGCTGCGGATCTTGCCGAGCAGGCTTTTGCGCCAAAACAATCCACCACGTGCGTAAGGTTCGAACAAATCGTCAGATCGTTCCGGATCCAGTATGCCTGATTCGGCAATCGCCTCCTGCACCCCATTCAATTCCGGCAAATCGAACCGCCGCAGTGTGCGCCTGCGATCGGTGCCAATTTCCCGGATCATTCCCGCCATACTACCGTAACGGGCAAGCAAGGCGGGTACTTCGTCAGCTTCCAACCCGCAATGTTCCGCCAGCAGGGAATGGCGCAGCTTCGCTACTCCAACGCTGCAATGTTCATTCCCAGGCCGCTCGCAATCCACAAAAACATCGCATTCGCTATCGAGGCCCATCGAACGGTTGTTCATGTTGGCGGACCCGATTCGCAGAATGCGATCGTCGATAATCATGATCTTGGCGTGGACGTAAATCGACGTCTCGCCAGTATATGGAACGTAAAGCCCAAAACGACCCGCTTCATCAATATGTCCTAAGGTCCGTATCAGCTCCGCACGGGCATGATCCATCGCCTGTTGTTCCAGCCAACCCTCTGCATGTTCGGCGTGAACGATCAGGATTTCCGGAGGATTTTCTTTAGCCAAGCGGTCGCAAATCGCCTGGCCGATGCGGCGGGATGTGAAATACTGGTTTTCGGCATAGATATAGTCCTTGGCCGATGCGATCTGGCGCTCGAACAAATCGGCGATTTCGTCTATCTCCGGCTGGCCGCCATATTCCCCGCGCGTACGGGAGATGCCGATCTCCACATTTTCAAATTGCGCTTCGAGTTTTTCCGGCCATGCGCTTTTCTTCGTGGCAGCATGAGAAACCGGCTTCAGTTCAGGTCCACCTGCCATCGCCCAACGGTTACGGCCCAGGTCCCCCAAGGCACGCGCGGCATCGCCTTCGATCATCATGGTTGCATCGTGCCACGGCCCGTAAGCTGCCCCGCGCGGAGGCTTGCGGTTCGGATCGTCCTCAAGATGTTCCTGGGTATCCCAACGCTTGGTTGTCATATCAATGCCGCCGCACACCGCGACATGATCATCAATTATGACAATCTTCTGGTGATGACTGGCCCCGACGGGGTGATTGGTATCGAATTTGAAGTTGATCCGCTTGTGGGGCCACCAGCGGATCAGGTCGATTATCATCGAACCGCGGGAGAAGAATTTGAAAGCCCCGTAACTCCATTTCAGGATGCGGATTTCCAGCCCGTCACGGTGACGGTTGAGCCACAGGATGAAACTTCCCAGCCGCGCAGGATGAATTTGGCGCCGACCCTTTTGGTACCAGCGCCGCCCATGTTCAAGATGGATTCGGGTGTCGAAATCCCACCCAATCATCAAAATCCGCTCACGCGCACCCAACATCGCCTGCTGCATGTGCCTGAAGTAATTGTCCGCATCGACCAGCACGGTTGCACGATCAGCCTTGGCATATCGCCAGACCCCCGGTTCAACGGAAGTATCGTCGACAATGTCAGCCCGTTCCAGGTCAGGCTGCATATTCGTTCCCCCCACCCGTATTCATTCCTTGGCATCGTCCTTCGCTTCTGGCGTCACCTCAGCTTTGGCGCGCTCCTTTTCCTTACGCATGTCGAAAACCCTTCGCATGTACTCGGTATCTTCCTCGGTAAGGTGTTTGGCAAACTCTGGGAAGTGATCCTCTTCCTCTTCGTCGATATGATGCCGGTAATCATGGTCCAGCTGCTTGAACTTGGCCATCCATGCGCTGGAGGACATATCGGTCGCTGCCAGGTCATTCATCGCTTCTTCGAGTTCATGGTGTTCTGCCACCGAGTGACGCGTGTCGTTAGTGGTCGGCGGCTTGCGCAGCATCGTAGAATATAGCGCCTGTTCCTCGGCAGCAGCATGCCCCTTCACTTCGATGGTGAATTGCTCCAGAAATTCCTTGCGCTCGTCAGTCTCACCGTGGGTTTGCGCCAGCTTGTCGAGCAGCGCGCGATGCTTGTCGTGGTCTTGCTTCAGGCGATCGAAAATATCTGTGGCAGCAGCCAATGTCTGTCTCCTTGTAAAGTGTTACAAAGACAACATTTGAAGCCGCCCGGGGTTCCGCATTGCAACAGAACACATTCTCAAAACTAAAAAGCCACCCCGCTTGGGATGGCCTTTAGGTTTTGGTGCGCCCGGAAGGATTCGAACCTCCGACCCCCTGATTCGTAGTCAGGTACTCTATCCAGCTGAGCTACGGGCGCCAATGGAGGGCGGCACATAAGGGGGGCGCTGACGCTTGGCAATCCCTTATCCGCCCAAATTGCCAAGTTGTTCGCCAATCCGCCTATCCGGCGAAGGAAAATAACTGCCGTGCCAGCACGATATCGAGCGGCGGCTTATCCAGCAATTCTATCTCACCCGGTTCGAACCAGGCGACACTTCCCCCTTCGAGACAACGGGGCTGAACCGGATGTTGCATGTCCCATGGCTGGCTGGTGTAAAGCATTATGACAATCTGACTTCCGCACGGTTCAGGAGTGTTTTCCGCAAAACCGGCCGGGCTGAGCGTGTCGCTCTCCAGCGAAATTCCCAGCTCCTCCTCAATCTCGCGAATCAGCGCATTCACCAGGGTTTCACCCCGCTCCACCTTCCCCCCGGGGAATTCCCACAGGCCCCCGTGCTGTTTATTTTCGGCCCGTAAATGCATCAGCCACCGTCCCATTCCGTCCTGTAAGGCAAGGGCGACAACCGGAATCCATGTCGGATTATTTTCCATATTCGATTGCCTTCGAAACCTTTTCTTAACGATTGGGAGCGAAATAGTGATGCGTCAGATTGTACCGACAGGTGAATATATGAAGCTAAGCAAATTCCTGAACAAGCTGGAGTGCGACGCTTCGGGGGCCACCGCAGTCGAGTACGGTCTGATATTGGCTCTGGTCTTTCTTGCCATGATTGGCGCGGTTCAGGGTTTTGGCGAGGTTGCGACCCAGATGTGGAATGATATTTCCACGGAGATGGTACAAGCGTCGGCATAAAAAGGGGGGACGGCGTTAGGGATTTGTAAATTTCTTCGCATTATCTCCAAATCTGTCCGCATCGAATGTTCGGTCGGGCCGGGTAACGAAGATCAAACCAGGAGACTACACATGAAGTTCATCAACAAGCTCATCCGTAACGAAGACGGCGCGACTGCAATCGAATACGGCCTGATCGCCGCTCTGATTGCTGTTGCTGCAATCACTGCAATGCAGGGTCTCGGCACGCAGCTAACCAACACCTTCAGCGAAGTTTCGACCGAAATGGCTGGCTAAGCCTTAGTCGATACCGAAAAGAGAGGCGGCGGGGAAATCCCCGCCGCCTTTTTTGTGCCCGCAATAATCGGGCGATGCTTCAAGGCTGGTTTGACCTGCCTTACTTTACAACCAGCTTGACCTTTTGCCCCGGCACAACCGCATCGGTCGAACTCAAACCGTTGAGCACCCGGAAACGCTTCTCCTGCGCAGCCGTGTATGCCATCCGATTTGCCAGGGTGCGCACGGTGTCACCACGGCCCACCGTCACGATATCAATTTTCCGCGGAACGACCGCAGATGCTTCAGCGTTGGAAATGCGCCGCATCGAATTGAACATCGGCGTAAAGGTTTCGCTGCGGCCTGCCGGGCTGATCGCGGCGAAATGAAACGCCTGGTTCTTCGAAAATTCATAGGCGAACACCACAACATCGACCTGGCTGGTGCCATTATTGACCAGCAGAGTGCCATATGTCGCCGGAATTCCGTTCACGGTTGTCCGCTGCATCGTCGCTGGAGCAAGATTCTGCTCGGAACCACCGATAGAAGTGAACACGGAACGGACGTAGGTATCGAGATTACCGTTATATGGCGCGGTAGATAGCTGCGCCTTGCCGCTTTCCCCGTTAATGGAAACCGCCCGCGAACCATTCACCATGTAGAAGCCGGTTGGCGCAGTGAACGCAAGTCGGAATTCGGGATGCAGGAATTGGCGTCCCTCGATCACGCCCTGCGACGGGTCATCACCATACATCAGCCCGTCGATCCGGGTCAGGAATGTGTCGCGATTAGTTGTTCCGGATGCAGCCCCCGCCTTGGCAAATGCGGATTGCACGCGGCTCGCCGGGTCTGGATGGGTCGAAGCCCACTCTGGAACGGTGGCGTTATTTCCCTGTAGCGAAGAATCGAGGGCATTTTGTGCCGCGAGGCTTTGCAATACCGTTGCCATGGCCCGCGGATCGTAACCGGCTTTGCTCAGATACTCGATGCCAAGCTCGTCTGCCTGCAATTCCTGACTGCGCGAGAATTTAAGAGTCAGAAGCTGCGATCCCTGAAGGAAACCCTTGGAGATCGAGTTACCGATGCCGCTGTCACCAAGCAGTATCCCCGAAAGAATTGCACCCGCTGCACCAATGATGCTGTTTTTCTGCGCAGTCTGCTGGCGGCGCTGCGAATGGCGAGCGGCCACGTGGCCCACCTCGTGACCAAGCACACCGGCCAGTTCAGCCTCGTTATTCATCAATGCGACCAGCTGGCGAGTGGTGTAAATATAGCCGCCCGGGATCGCAAAGGCATTGTTTACCGAGCTGTTGAGCAGCGAAACGGTGAAGCTTTCCCGCGCATTGCCCAGGCCAGACTGCACGGCGATATTCTTGCCAACCTGCGCGACATATGCCGCCTGCGGTCCCTGATAAGTTCCGCCGAATTCTGTCAGGAATTGCGGATGCGCTTCGGCGCCCTGCTGGGCTTCGCTGGTGGTAATTGGCGCGGAGGCGCCGGGAATCGCCCCGCCGCCCATTGCCGTACAGCCGGTCAGCGTAAGCGATGCGATCGCCGTAGTAAAAAGAGCAGTTTTCTTGAAAATTGGCATGTTGAGATGTCCTCCCGAATTGACGCGGCGCAGGATTTCATGGCCTGCCGCCGTCTGTGATCAATTTCAAAACCGCCAAGGGTGCGTCTTTGTTCCAGCGCTAGAGCGAACCAATTTGCAAAAAGCGATTTTCACGCTGTTCGCGCAGTTCGGCGGAGGACTTGCCCGACAGTGCATCCAGCTCTTCTCCCAGCACCCGGCCCAGCGTCTGCGCCGCATCGGATGGATCGCGGTGCGCACCGCCCTTAGGCTCCTCAACAATTCGGTCGATGATTTTCAACTGGAGCAATTGCTGCGCGGTTACCTTCATCGCCTCGGCCGCATCGGGCGCCTTTTCGGCGGTCCGCCACAGGATCGACGCACAACCTTCAGGCGAAATCACAGAGTAAACAGCATGTTCGAACATCAGCACTCGTTCTGCACTGGCCAGTGCAACAGCCCCGCCAGAACCGCCCTCGCCCACGATCGTCGCGACCATTGGCACTGGCAACGCCAGGCAGGCTTCTGTGGACCGGGCGATGGCTTCCGCCTGCCCGCGTTCCTCGGCCTCGACACCGGGAAAAGCCCCCGAAGTGTCGACCAAGGTTACCACGGGCAGCCCGAACCTGCCGGCCAATTCCATGAGCCGGATCGCCTTGCGGTAGCCTTCCGGCTTGCCCATCCCGAAATTATGCCGAATGCGGGACTGAGTATCATGGCCCTTTTCATGACCGATCAGCATGACTCGCCGCCCGCCCAAACTGGCAAAGCCGCCCAGGATCGCTTCATCTTCGCCATACAGGCGGTCCCCGCCGAGCGGAACGAATTCTTCGAACGCATGTTCAACAAAGTCGCGGAAATGCGGCCGGTTAGGGTGACGCGCAACCTGCGTCTTCTGCCACGGGGTCAGCGCGGCATAGGTGCTTTCCAGCAGGCTCGCGCTTTTCTTCTCGAGGCGGCGCAATTCTGCAGAGATATCGACATCGTCCCCTTCAGCCGCGAGACGCAATTCTGCGATGCGGGCTTCAAGCTGGGCGACTGGTTTCTCGAATTCGAGGTATGAAATCATTGTTCGGCGCTAGTCGTACTCGGCGCGCACGGCAAGGGGGCGAAGGCGCGATTTACCCTGCAGCGGCCGGATTATTCCGCCGACGCGCCAGTGGATGGCGTTCATTCACCAGCGCCACCAGCCTCGCGCTGTCCACATGGGTATAGATTTGCGTAGTCGCGATGTCGGCGTGCCCGAGCAGGGTTTGGAGCACTCGCAAATCGGCTCCCCCTTCCAGTAAATGGGTGGCAAAGGCGTGGCGCAATACGTGCGGACTTATTTTTTCTGGCGGCAGGTTAGCCCGCGCCGCAAGGTCCTTGAGCATCTGGAACAGCCGGACGCGTGAAAGATGTTTGTCGCGGGAGGGAAACAGGAATTTGTTGCCGGGCCGCGCCGTCGATGTCCGCAGCAACAACCAATCCGCCAGTGCAGCCTTCGCCCGCTTGCTTACCGGGACCATGCGCGGCTGGCCGCCTTTCCCCGTGACCGTCAAAAACGGCGCATCGCGGGGGACCGAAGATAGAGGAAGGGATACCAGCTCGGTCGCCCGCAGGCCCGATCCATAAAGCATTTCAAGCAGCGCCAGCAGACGAACCGCAGCCGGCTTGCCACCAGACGCCTCCAGTTCCGCTGTCTCAAACAGCATGGAAATCTGATCGTGGGAGAGAATTTTGGGCAGCGGCCTGCGGGTTACCGCACGCGGCAGCGCAGGCGAAGGATCGTCGGCGCGGACGCCCTCATCCACCAGAAATCCAAAGAACTGCCGCAACGCAGATGCCTTTCGGGCAAGGCTGGACGGCGCAAGTTCGGACCATGCCGCGCCCAGTCTGGCCAGATCGGAACCGTCCACAGCGGCAAGATCGCCGATCAGGTCCTCGGCACCTTCGAGGTCTCTCCGATAGGCCAGCAGCGTGTTGGCCGCAGCGCCGCGCTCGGCCGCCAGCATCGCCAGAAAGCTGTCGATGGGAGCGCGGATAGCGTCAGCAGACATGATGGCGCACCCTTTCTCCGGCGCGGATCACCCGCGCGCAACCGCCTCCGCTGCGATCATCCGCGCTTCGGCAGACATCCCTACGCGGTTCAGCGCAGACACGATGTGATACAGGTGCAGCGCGGTCATCTTGTCCCAGCCCTCGCCCTGCATGCCCACACCCGCCAGATAAGCGACCAATGCAGGATTGCGCACCTTGGCAGCCTTGTCGATCATCCGGCTCCATTTGGATTGGCGGCCCAGATCGATCTCCAGACGGTTCGAGAATTCTCCGACCGCAGACTGCTCCACCCGGCCTAGACCGGCCAAACCAGCAACCAGGAATTTGGATTTGCGCTGTTCATCGCTGTCATCGTCATCGATAAATTGATCAATTGCATTTGAGCTCACGGAATTTCCGCGCGCATCATTGGCAAGCGCCAACAACGCCCAGCCCTGGCTGCCATCTTCCACAGCAGACGACCAGCGGAGCGCATTGCGGTCCAGCCCGGCAGTCAGCATCGAAGCAATCAATTGGCCCGCATCCAATTCGTAATCGGAACTGACCGGCATCCGAGCGGCCGCATAAGCCGTGAGCACCAGGCCGCTGTAGTCTGCCGTCCCTTCAAAGTTCCATATCTCCTTCATTGCCGTCAGGCGCGACTGCGGATCGGGACCGACATAGGCCGTCTGCAGCAGTGTCGCGATCTGCGCGGGAGCGCCCTCAATCTCGTCGACCGAATAAATCTGCGAATAAAGATCGACCATCGCGGCGGATGAAAGGATGCCCTCGCTCGCCGCACGGCTTGCACCGGATGCCCGCTGCGGCAGCGCCAGCATCGGCGCGACCGCCGAAACACGTTCGTAATACGCGCCCGCATTGTCGAGCAGCTTTACTGGAATTTCAGCGCCCACCGCGGTCGCCAGCGAGAAACGCCACGGGTTCATGTCATTCACGCCGTCCCACTCAAGCGTGACCGCTCGGCGGCCGCGACCGGCGGCACCGGCGTATCTCTGTGCGAGAAGGACATCAATATCCGGTGCGATCTGGCGGGATAGTGCGCGGTTGAGCTGGGAATTGGCGCGGGCATCCTGTCCGGAAAAGGCGTCACAGATCGACACGAGCATTCGCCACTGCGGATCTTCGCGCTCGCCGCCCTGCAGCTTCACCGCCGGGCATGCGCCGACAATATCGCCAGTGGCGATATAGGCGGCCAGCGCCGCATCGGTCAGCCGCTGGTTCCAATTGCTGGTATCCACATCCTGCACCAGAACCCGCGCGGCGGAATATTCGCCGATGCGGTTGAGGACATTGGCCCGCAAGGCAGCGAATTCGACCGGGTCCATTCCCTCCGGCGCAACAAGACGACTCGCCAGTGCGCGGCGGAGCATGATGTGGCCCCAGCGCGAAACCAGCGGCCCCTTTGTGCCCGCGAGAGCTGCGCGCACCAGTGATGCGGGCTGGCCTGCCAACGATACCGGCGGCAATCCGCCCTCTGTAGCAGCCAGTATTCCGACTCTGGACATTGCCCGCTGCGCAGCTGGCGGAATATCAAATTTGGGTTTCAGGCCTAGCAATTCATCGAGCTTTTCAGGGTCCATCGACTCCAGCTCGCTAAGCGATGGCAGCCCTGCCGGGATATCGATTGGCGTTTCGCTGCTAGAAGGCACCGCCCCCTGCGTTGGCAGGGGTTGCACGACCGGAGTACCGCCAGCTGCAGGCGTGGCGGCCGGTGCCGGCTGCGCGCTTGGCCGCGGTGTGGGGGACGGCGCGGGAGCCGGATCATCAAAGCCGGGCGGCAACAGGGATTTCGGCGCATCCTGCGCGGTGACCAGTGTGGAGCACAGCGCCAGCGCGCCCGCACCCGCCAACAACGCGCGCCCAAGCGGCGTTTTAGCGGCTTTATCGTTGTTCGCGCTCATCGGGCAGGCTCCGGCATTCTGGCAATTTGTTCCAACGGTGCTGATACGGGCTGCGCAATCGGACGCAAGGATTCTTCCCCGCCATCGATCCAGGCATAGGCCAGCACCGCCGAGAACAGCGCAATTATAAGCACTAGAATGCGTTTGTGGGACATGATGAAATCTGTTTGCGCCAAATGTGAACCATTGTTGCGCCCCGCCTAGCGCATCTATAGGCGAGGCGGCAATGCGTATGGATGATGAACCTGTGACCCCGCCGGGTACGGCCAAGGCACTTGATGCTTCGGCAATTGGGGCAATTGCGTCCCGGATCGATCGCCCGATCGTGCTGGTCGGGCTGATGGGTGCCGGAAAATCGACCGTCGGTCGGCGCCTTTCCTCCATGCTGGGCACCGAATTCATTGATGCCGATGATGCCATCGAAGATGCCGCCCAAATGTCCATCGCGGAGATCTTCGAACAATTTGGCGAAGAATATTTCCGCGACGGTGAACGGCGCGTCATCTCGCGGCTGATCGAAGACAGCACCGGCGGCAAGGGCAGCGTTATCGCTACCGGCGGCGGCGCATTCTGCAACGGCCAGACCAGGGAACTGATCCTCGCGGAAGCCATCGCGATATGGATCGATTGCGATATCGACACGCTGGTCGAACGGACCAGTCGGCGCAACACACGGCCCTTGCTGCGCGGCGGAAACCCGCATGAAATCCTTTCCCGTCTTCACCAGGAACGCAAGGAATTCTACGCCCAAGCACCGATCAGGATCAGCAGCCAAAACGGTCCGCATCATGACACCGCATTGGCAATAATCGAGGCGATCGA
The DNA here is from genome assembly GCA_041552775.1 of Allopontixanthobacter sp. GTDB lineage: Bacteria > Pseudomonadota > Alphaproteobacteria > Sphingomonadales > Sphingomonadaceae > Allopontixanthobacter. Next base: position 35,674 of record JBFEKH010000005.1, on the reverse strand, counting down.
CCAATGGCTGTAATACCCGTCGAACTGGCAGGACGCGCCTATGAAGTGCGCGTGGGGGCTGGCCTCCTTGCCGATGTCGCATCGCAATGCGCGCCCTACCTGCGCAAGCGGCGCGTGCCGATAATTACCGACGAAAATGTTGCGAAGCATTGGCGCGTGCCAGTGGACGCCTCGCTGGACGCGGCAGGATACGAAGCGCGCTGGCATGTCCTGCCGGCTGGTGAGCAGGCGAAAAGCTGGGGTGAGCTGGCCAAGACGGTCGACTGGCTGCTGGCAGAAGAAGTCGAACGCGGCGATCATATCCTTGCGCTGGGCGGCGGCGTTGTCGGCGACCTGACCGGCTTTGCCGCATCCATCCTCAAACGCGGCTGCGGATTTGTGCAATTACCGACTACGCTGCTCGCCCAAGTGGATTCGTCGGTCGGCGGCAAGACCGCGATCAATACTCCGGCGGGCAAGAATCTGGTCGGGGCGTTCCATCAACCCTCACTGGTGCTCGCCGATCTGGACGCACTGGAAACCCTGCCGCTCCGGGAATTGCGCGCTGGCTATGCCGAGGTACTGAAATACGGTGTGCTCGGCGATCCCGATTTCTTCGACTGGTGCGAGACAAATGGCCCGGCGATGATTGCCGGTGACCGGGCACTGCGAGAAACAGCAGTCGCCCACAGCGTTTCGGACAAAGCACGAATCGTGGCCGAGGACGAACGGGAAACGACCGGCGCGCGAGCGCTACTCAATCTCGGGCACACATTCGGCCATGCGCTGGAAGCGGAAACCGGTTTTTCCAACCGCTTGCTGCACGGCGAAGCAGTGGCGCTCGGCATGGTGCTGGCGGCCCGATATTCGGGGCGGCGCGGCTTGCTCTCACCCTCAGACGCAGCACGGGTTGCCGCCGCCGTCAGTGCCGCAGGTCTGCCCTCAGAGATTTCAGGTCTGGAAATCACCTGCAACGGACAGACGCTGGCGGATCACATGATGCACGACAAAAAGATGGATGCAGGCACCCTGCCCTTCATTTTGTTGCGCAGCATCGGCGCAGCATTTCTCGACCGGGATGTCACCTTGACCGATGTGGCCGACTTCTTGGACGAGCAATTGGGCGGCGCGTAACCGTTATTCCAACTCCAGAATTACCGCATCCACTGCAAGGCTATCGCCCTGCGCCGCGTTGATTGACAGCACCACGCCAATCTTTTCGGCGCGCAGGATGTTTTCCATCTTCATCGCTTCGACCGTGGCCAGCGGCTGGCCCGGCTGAACTTCCTCTCCTACCTCGACATGCAGCTTCACCAGCAGTCCTGGCATCGGGCAGATCAGGAATTTCGAAAGATCGGGCGGGATCTTCTCGATCATGTGACCTGCCAGATGAGCTACATGCGCGGGCAATATCCGCAGTACATGCTTCGCGCCGCGCGTGGTGATCGCATAGCCCGTGCGCGTCGGCTTTAACTGGATGGTGAGCGCATCGTCATCAACCTCGACATCCACCATCACATCGCCCGGTGTATATTCTAGTCCCAGTTCGATCTGGACGCCGTCGACGGTAATCCCGTCTTCCTCAAGGCTGACCGCGTAATCCATACCGTCCAGCGTCACGACCCAATCACCGGGCGGCGGCGTGCGGCCGTTGAGCCGCTGGTCGATCCGGCGGGCACGGTCGGCATCGGCAGTCGCAATCACGCCTGCGATGCCCGCTAGGTTGCGCTTCAGGTGATCCGATGTTGCCGCACCTTCGAACCCGTCAGGGTATTCCTCCGCAATGAAGCCGGTGGTCAGTTCACCGCTGCGGAAGCGCGGATGCTGCATGATGGCGCTTAGGAAGTCGATATTGTGGCCCAGCCCTTCGATCCTGAACGCATCGAGCGCCTGCACCTGCAAATCGGCAGCCTCGTTGCGCGTTTCGCCCCAGGTCACCAGCTTGGCGATCATCGGATCGTAAAACATGCTGACTTCGCCGCCTTCGAACACGCCGTCATCCACGCGGATGCCGTCAACGCCGCGGCGGCCATTGGCGGCCCCGTCATCGGCCCATGGTTCAACCGGCGGCTCGTAATAGATTAGGCGCCCGGTGCTGGGCAGGAAACCGCGATAGGGATCTTCGGCATAGACGCGGTTTTCGATTGCCCAACCATCAATGGTCACATCGTCCTGCGTCATTTCCAGCTTCTCGCCGGCAGCTACGCGGATCATCTGTTCGACCAGATCGACCCCGGTGATTGCTTCGGTCACCGGATGTTCGACCTGCAAACGGGTGTTCATTTCCAGGAAGTAAAAGCTTTCCCCGCTCGGGTCCGCGCCGCTGACGATCAGCTCGACGGTGCCTGCACTGTAATATCCGACTGCTGCCGACAGGGCGACGCATTGCTCTCCCATCGCCTTGCGCATCTTGGGCGTGACGAAAGGCGACGGCGCTTCCTCGACCACTTTCTGATGGCGGCGCTGGATGCTGCATTCGCGTTCGTTGAGATAGATGATGTTGCCGTGCTTATCGCCCAGGATCTGGATTTCGATATGGCGCGGATTGAGGATGAACTTCTCGATGAACACGCGGTCGTCGCCAAAGCTGTTCAGCCCTTCGCGCTTGGTTGCCTCGAACCCTTCGCGCACATCCTGCTCGTTATAAGCGAGCCGCATCCCCTTGCCGCCGCCGCCCGCGCTGGCCTTCATCATCACCGGATAGCCGATTTCTTCGGAAATCCGCACCGCATGCTCGGTATCGTCAATCTCGCCAACGAAGCCCGGCACCACGTTCACGCCCGCCTTCATCGCGAGCTTCTTGGATTCGATCTTGTCGCCCATCGCGGCGATGGCATTGACCGGCGGGCCGATGAATTCGATCCCTTCCTTGGCCAAGGCTTCGGCAAAGCTGGTCCGTTCGGACAGGAAGCCATATCCCGGATGCACCGCTTCGGCACCGGTCTGCTTGCAAGCAGCGATAATCTTTTCCGGGATCAGATAGCTTTCCGATGCCGCAGACGGACCGATGTGCACCGCCTCGTCAGCCATCTTCACAAATGGCGCGCGCGCGTCGGCATCGGAATAGACCGCTACGGTCGCAATCCCCATCCGGCGCGCGGTCTTGATAACCCGGCAGGCAATTTCACCGCGATTGGCGATCAGGATTTTTTTGAACATCAGTACATTTCCACCAATTCTGAAAGTTGGGTTGTTCTCAGCCGAGTCAAATGCGCCAGGCAGCTGCTGACGAGCAGCGGTTCCATGCTGCCGCCGCGCGCGAAATAGCCCTCGCTGCGACAATGCGCATCACGGTAGGCAAGCCAGGCGCGCTGTGCTTCCAGCATTGTCTCGAAATATCCGCTGCGGGTATCATATTCGCTTTCGAAGTTTTCATCGCGCAGCCTCATCGCTGCCGCGGACTTCTTCCACTGTACGTTTAATTCGGCATCAGCGTCCTGGTAATCCTCGAACGCGCATTGGTTCATATCCGCCTGTGTCATCGCGTTTTCGCAATCGAGTGCAGGTTCGCCTACGAGCAGGAGCAAGGGTAAAACGGCAATCATGAAATGGACCCTTCCCGGCGAGATGCAAATCCGGTCAGTGCATCGGCGTAGTAAGGCGCACCGCGTCGGTCACCCTCGCCTTGCAGCAATGCTTCCATCGCCCCGGCGAGCAACGAAATGTTGGAGTGCATCAAACTACCCAGCCGTGCGACATAGACCCCGATCGTGAAAAGGATTGCCCCCGTTTCAGGCAAGAGGCGCAGCGTCTGGCGCTCGCTGCGGATAAACAGCGTATCCCCCGCATTTTCAGGGGTCACATGGGCAAAAGCAACCTCAGGCGGCTCTTCGGCAATCCAGCGAAAATCGCTTGTCGGACTGATAAACCAGTTGCAGCGGCCGAAAATCTTGTCTGGCTTCAGCTTGGCCATGAAGTGATCGACACCGCTCGCCAATTGCTCAGCATAGCCCTGGATCGGCGCGTGCATCGCGGCGAGCGGCAGACCCAGTTTATCCTTTGGATGCCAGTCGGTCGGGAACGCGACTGCTGCGCCCACGAGGCGGTAGATGTCCTCATCAGCGGGGCGGGTAAGCAGGCACATATCCTCGTGGTGCGCGAGCGCCGCGTCGGGTAGCGCGCCGGTCAGCCCGAGCATTTGCGCCAATTCGCGCCCCGGTCCATCCCCCTCGGGAGACAATTGGATGCCTTCGGGATGCGCCGCGAAACCTGTCTTGCGCGCCGCAAGGTCAGGTTCTTGCTGCAACCATTCGCTTTCTGTCAGGCTGACGAGCCCCATCTTGAGTTGGTCGCCACCGCGTGCGCGGGGCAACAACTCGTCGACGAAGAAACCGAGGCTCACTCGGCAGGTTCCGACACTTTGCACGCGCGCAGCGGTTCTTCACCTTGCAGCGCAGTCAGCCCGAGCCGCTCGAACAGGGCCGCATCGCTGTCGTCGCCCGCATTGGGTGCGGTGAGCAGTTTGTCGCCGGTGAAGATCGAATTCGCGCCGGCCATGAAGCACAGTGCCTGCGCGGCATCGGACATGCTCTCGCGCCCGGCCGACAGGCGCACCATGCTCAGCGGCATGGTGATGCGCGCGGCCGCCACGGTGCGGACAAATTCGATATCGTCGATCTTGGCCAGCGGGGTATCCGCCAGCATGTCGCCCAGGACGGTTCCCTTGACCGGCACCAGCGCGTTTACCGGCACGCTTTCGGGATGCTGTTCCAGCGTGGCCAGCGTGTGGATGAAGCCGACGCGGTCATCGCGTGTTTCGCCCATGCCCACGATCCCGCCGGAACAAACATTGATACCCGATTTGCGGACGTAATCGATTGTTTCAAGCCGATCGTCCATCGTGCGCGTGGTGATCACGCGCTCGTAATATTCGGGGCTGCTATCGATGTTGTGGTTGTAATAATCGAGCCCCGCTTCGGCCAGCATGTCGGCCTGTTTCGAGGTGAGCATGCCCAGCGTCATGCAGGTCTCGAGGCCCATGCTGCGCACGCCTTTAACGATCTCGACAATGGCGGGCATGTCGCGGTCTTTCGGATTTCGCCACGCGGCACCCATGCAGAACCGCTGGCTACCGTGATCCTTGGCCTGCGCAGCGGATTGCAGCACAGCCTGCACATCCATCAGTTTGGTCGCTTCCACGCCGCTGTCGGCCTTCACTGATTGCGAGCAATAGCCGCAATCCTCCGGACAGCCGCCGGTCTTGATGCTGAGCAGGGTGCAAAGCTGCACCTGATCGGGCGGATGGCTCTCACGGTGGATGGTAGCCGCCTGAAATAGCAGTTCGGTGAAGGGGATGTTGAACAGCGCAGCGATCTCCTCGCGCGTCCAGTCGTTACGAATTTCAGTCATAATCAAATCTGGTCCAAAGCCTGCGCCATGTCGGCGATGATGTCGTCAATATGTTCAATCCCGACCGAGACACGAACCACGTCCGGACCGGCTCCGGCGGCTTTCAGACCTTCTTCGTCAAGCTGGCTGTGGGTGGTCGATGCGGGGTGGATGATCAGCGAACGGGTGTCCCCGATGTTGGCGAGGTGGCTAAACAGGCCAACGTTCGAAACCAGCTTAACGCCCGCGTCATATCCGCCCTTGAGGCCGAAAGTGAACACCGCTCCACCCTTGCCGCCAAGATATTTCTGCGACAGCGCATGATAGGAACTGGAAGGCATTCCGGCGTAGGACACCCACGCCACCTTGTCGTGCGCGTCCAGCCAATTGGCAAGCGCCAGCGCGTTTTCGCAGTGCCGCTCCATCCGCAGCGCAAGAGTTTCCATCCCGGTCAGGGTCAGGAACGCATTCATCGGCGCCATCGCCGGGCCAAGATCGCGCAGCGCCAGCACGCGGCAGGCGATAATGAAGGCAATCTCACCCACCGCTTCGGTAAATACCGCGCCGTGATAGGAATCGTTGGGGGCGGTCATGGTCGGAAATTTGTCCGATGCGGCCCAGTCGAACTTGCCCGAATCGATGATTACACCGCCGACCGAATTGCCGTGGCCATTGAGGAATTTGGTGGTCGATTCCACCACGATATCGGCGCCGTGTTCCATCGGGCGGCACAGCACGGGGCTAGCCATTGTGTTGTCGACGATCAGCGGGATGCCCGCATCATGCGCCACCTTGGCAATCGCGGCTATATCCTGAACCACACCGCCCGGATTGGCGAGGCTCTCGATAAACACCGCGCGCGTCTTGTCGGTAATTGCCGCCGCAACATTGGCCGCATCATCGGCGTCGACAAAATTCGTATGCCAGCCCATTTTCTTGAAACTGTGGCCCAACTGGTTGAGCGATCCGCCATACAGCTTCTTGGCCGCAACAATTTCGCAGCCCGGTTCCATCAGCGTGTGAAACACGATCATCTGCGCCGCATGGCCGGAAGCCACAGCTAGCGCACCAACCCCGCCATGCATCGCAGCAATCTTGCCTTCCAGCACGGCATTGGTGGGGTTCATGATCCGTGTGTAGATGTTCCCGAATTCCTGCAGATTGAATAGCCGCGAGGCATGGTCAACATCGTCAAACACATAGGACGAGGTCTGATAAATCGGCGTGATCCGCGCATTCGTAGTCGGATCGGGCTCACAGCCAGCGTGGACTGCCAGGGTTTCCAATTTCTGTGTCATTCTGCGGCCTCCAAAGCCTCGCCCGCAGGCGGCATATTGTGTCCAAGTAAACGGAGCATATCAGCGCCGCATTCGACAACGTTGGACCCGGGTCCGTAGATGCCCTGCACCCCTGCTTCGCGCAGGAAGTCGTAATCCTGCGGGGGAATTACCCCGCCCGCGACAACCTTGATATCCGCACGGCCAGCTTGCTTCAGCAGGCCGATCAATTCAGGGATCAGGGTCTTGTGACCTGCTGCCAGGCTACTCGCACCGATGGCATCGACATCCTGTTCAAGCGCCATTGCAACCGTTTCCTCCGGGGTCTGGAAAAGGGGGCCAGAGACCACTTCGAAACCCATGTCACCAAAGGCGCTGGCGATCACATTGGCGCCGCGATCGTGGCCGTCCTGGCCCATTTTCGCGACCATGATCTTCGGTTTGCGGCCAAGGCGGCGTTCCACGGCATTCACACCGTCGAGCACCTGCGCCCAGCGCTGGTCGAACTCGTATGCAGTCTTGTAGATGCCCTTTACCGGGGTCGGCACGGTGTCATAACGGCCGAACACTTCTTCCATCGCGGTCGAGATTTCGCCCAGACTAGCGCGCTGCCGCGCTGCATCCACCGCAAGAGCGAGCAGATTACCGCCGCCCTTCGCACCTTCCGTAAGCGCCTTCAACGCCGCCTGACACGCCGTTTCATCGCGGCCAGTACGGTTCTTCTCCAGCCGCGCGATCTGGCCCTTGCGGACCGCGTGGTTGTCGATGTCGAGCGTGTCCATGTGATCTTCGGCCTCGAGGCGGTACTTGTTCACCCCGATGATCACATCTTCGCCCTTGTCGACGCGTGTCTGCTTGGCTGCTGCCGCTTCCTCGATCCGCTGTTTGGGCATGCCGCTGGCGACTGCCTTGGTCATTCCGCCGGCTGCATCGACTTCGGCCATCAGCGCTTCGGCTTCCTCGACCAGCTTGGCGGTCAGTGCCTCGATATAGTAGCTGCCGCCCAGTGGATCGACGACATTGCAGATGCCGGTTTCTTCCTGGAGCACCAGCTGCGTATTGCGCGCGATGCGGGCGCTGAAATCGGTTGGCAGCGCAATGGCTTCATCCAGCGCATTGGTGTGGAGCGACTGGGTGCCGCCCAGCGTCGCGGCCATGGCTTCCACCGTGGTGCGGATGACGTTGTTATACGGGTCCTGTTCCTGCAGCGACACGCCGGATGTCTGGCAGTGCGTGCGCAGCATCTTGGAACGTTCGGACTTCGCGCCCAGATCATCCATTACCTTGTACCACAGGGTCCGCGCGGCGCGCAGCTTTGCGATTTCCATGAAGAAATTCATGCCGATCCCGAAGAAGAACGAAAGCCGACCGGCGAAGGCATCGATATCCAGCCCGGTGGCCATCGCCGACTTCACATATTCCTTGCCGTCCGCAATCGTGAAGGCCAGCTCCTGCACCGCCGTCGCCCCGGCTTCGTGCATGTGATAGCCGCTGATCGAGATGGAGTTGAACTGCGGCATGTGGGCCGAGGTGTAGGTGATGATGTCCGACACGATCCGCATGCTCGGCGCAGGGGGATAGATGTAGGTGTTGCGGACCATGAATTCCTTGAGAATGTCGTTCTGGATGGTGCCGGACAGTTTCTCCGGCCCGACCCCTTGTTCCTCGCCCGCGACGATATAGAACGCCAGGATCGGGATCACTGCGCCGTTCATGGTCATGGACACGGACATCTGGTCGAGCGGAATCTGGTCGAACAGGATCTGCATGTCCTCGACCGTATCGATCGCCACGCCTGCCTTGCCGACATCGCCGACAACGCGCGGGTGATCGGAATCGTAGCCGCGATGGGTAGCCAAATCGAAGGCAATCGACAGACCCTTCTGACCCGCCGCCAGATTGCGGCGGTAGAAAGCGTTCGATTCCTCCGCGGTCGAGAAGCCGGCATACTGCCGGATTGTCCACGGACGCCCGGCATACATGCTGGCCTTCACACCGCGAGTGAACGGCGCGAACCCCGGCAGGCCTGGATCGACCGCGTCCTCGGCGGTGTACAGCGGCTTGATCGGGATGCCTTCCGGCGTATCCCAGGTCAGGGCCTGAAAGCGCTCTGGCCCCTTGACCTCTTTCTTGGCGAGGGTTTTCCAGTCTTCGATCTTGGCCATGTTACTTTCCTGAAAACTCAGCTTTTCGCTTTTGCAGGAAGGATACCGCGCCTTCGACGGCATCCTTGCTGTCACCGGCTTTCCACTGGCCTTCCGCTTCATTGTGCAGTGCGCCAGCATAGTTCATTTCGAGCGCTTTCGCGATGTTCTGGCGCATGACACCCAGCGCCAGCGTCGGCCCCTTGGCAAGCCGCTGTGCCAATGCCTGTGCCTCGGACAGAAGGTCGGCATCTTCAACGCATCTGTAAATCAGTCCCCACTGTGCGGCTTTATCTCCAGGGATCTTCTCGCCCAGCAGCATCATCTCGGTCGCGCGGGCCTTGCCCACCAGGCGCGGCAGCATCCAGCTGGCACCGCCATCGGGGACCAGCCCGATATTGACGAAGGCCTGCAGGAAATAGGCGCTCTTGCCAGCAATCGCGAAGTCGCTTGCCAGCGCGATGGAGCAACCGATACCAGCTGCCGGTCCGTTGATCGCGGTGATGATCGGCACCGGACAGCGGGTGAATTCCACCATCAGCGGATTGTAGCTGCGGGTGAGCGAATCGTAGGCCCCGCGCCCTCCGGACACCGATTGGGTCCCGCGCCCGGCCAAGTCGGCACCCGAACAGAACGCCCGGCCTGCGCCGGTTATCAGGATCGCCCGCGCATCACCGGGAGCGGCCAGAACATCGCGAATTTCCACCGCCATGTCGGGCGGACAGGCATTCAATCGGTCGGGCCGGTTGAGGGTAATCGTGGTGACGTCGTCAGCCGTTTCGACCAGGATATGTTCGTAAGCCATTATCTCTCCAAAAACCGTATTCGCATCATCTGCGCGACAGCGCGATGAGGGTGCTTCAATGTTCGGTATCGCCCTTCGGCGTTTCCATAATCTCGGTCAGCTGACCCATCATATCCTTGGGGTGAAGGAAGAAGATCGGCGTGCCATGCGCCCCGATCCGCGTGGGGCCGAGGATGCGTTTGCCCTGCCCTTCGAACCACGCCCTCGCCGCGGCAATGTTTTCCACTTCGAAACACAAATGATGCTGCCCGCCCGCTGGATTTTTGACCAGGAAGCCATTGATCGGCGAGCTTTCATCATAAGGTTCGATCAGTTCAATCTGGGTTCCGTTCATGCCACCCGAACCCGAGGAATCTGTTGGTGTATTGATGAAGCACACCTTCACCCCCTGTTCGGGCAGGTCAAACGGTTCAGTAATGACTCTCGCACCCATGGCTTCGCGAAAATGCACAATGGAATCCGCGATGGACGGCGTTGCAATTCCGATGTGGTTGAGTCGTCCTAATTTCATGTCAGTCCTCACAGCGGAATATTGTCGTGTTTCTTCCACGGGTTCTCGAGCACCTTCCCGCGCAGTTTCCGCAGGCCCAGCGCAATCCGCCGCCGGGTCGAGTGCGGGTAGATCACATTGTCGATATACCCGCGGCTCGCCGCCACGAAGGGGTTGGCGAAGCGGTCTTCATATTCCTTGGTTTTCTCGGCGATTTCTTCCGGGGTCTTGCCGCGGAAGATGATTTCCACCGCGCCCTTCGCGCCCATCACGGCGATTTCAGCGGTTGGCCAGGCGTAGTTCAAATCGCCGCGCAAATGCTTTGATGCCATGACGTCATAGGCGCCGCCGTAAGCCTTGCGGGTGATCACGGTGATCTTGGGCACGGTCGCCTCGGCATAGGCGAACAGCAGCTTCGCGCCGTGTTTGATGATCCCGTTATGCTCCTGCGCAGTGCCGGGCAGGAAGCCGGGGACATCCACGAAGGTCACGATCGGAATGTCGAACGCATCGCAGAACCGCACGAAGCGCGCCGCTTTCTTGGATGAGTTGATGTCGAGGCAACCCGCCAGCACCATCGGCTGGTTCGCGACCACGCCCACGGTGCGACCTTCGATCCGCCCAAATCCGCACAGGATGTTGCCTGCATGGGCGGGCTGGATTTCAAAGAAATCGCCTTCGTCGAGCACCTTCCGGAGCACTTCGTGCATGTCATAGGGCTGGTTGGCATTGTCCGGGATCAGCGTGTCGAGGCTCATTTCCTCACGGTCGAACGGATCGTCGGTCGGTCGTTCAGGCACGGTCTCACGGTTGGACAGCGGCAGGTAATCGAAGAAATTGCGCGTCGCCAGCAGGGTTTCGATGTCGTTTTCAAACGCAAGGTCGGCCACGCTGGTCTTGGTCGTATGCGTCACCGCGCCGCCAAGTTCTTCCTGCGTCACGACTTCATTGGTCACCGTCTTGACCACATCGGGCCCGGTGACGAACATGTAGGAGCTGTCCTTCACCATGAAGATGAAATCGGTCATGGCCGGGGAATAGACTGCCCCGCCCGCGCATGGCCCCATGATCAGGCTGATCTGAGGCACCACGCCGCTGGCCAGTACATTGCGCTGGAACACATCGGCATAACCGCCCAGCGATGCCACGCCTTCCTGGATGCGCGCGCCGCCGCTGTCGTTCATGCCGATTACCGGCGCGCCGACTTTCATGGCATTTTCAAGAACCTTGCAAATTTTCTCTGCGTGGCGTTTCGACAGGCTGCCCCCGAATACCGTAAAATCCTGGCTGAAGACATAGACGAGCCGGCCATTGATCGTACCGCTGCCGGTGACCACGCCGTCGCCCGGGATCTTCTGGTCCGCCATGCCAAAATCTGTGCAATCATGCTCGACATACATGTCCAGCTCTTCAAAGCTGCCTTCATCCAGCAGCACGTCGATCCGCTCGCGTGCGGTCAGCTTGCCCTTGGCGTGCTGCGCGTCGATCCGTTTCTGCCCGCCGCCCATCCGGGCAGCTTCGCGGCGGCGTTCCATTTCGGCGATATTGGCTGACATTCAGGTCCCTCGAATTGCGTTGGATTGCCTAGCCACGCCCGGACCGTAGGGTCAATAGCAGTAAGCATAGGCTTGTCATTCGCCGCGCCCATGGCAGTTGAACACGCGCTGCGAACCATGCGCCGCGTAGATTATCCGGGCAACGGAGAAGAACTATCAGGCACAAAATATCCGAGATTGTGCGTGATGGTGTGCGATCAGATCTTTACCACACCATGATCAATCAGGCTGCGGGCGCAATCGACGATGCTTTGTTCCACCGGGCGGGCTTTCCAGCCGAGGACCTGCTCCGCATGACTGGCATCGGAATGGCGCACCTTGCCGATCTCGTTCTTGATCGATCGGAATTCCGGGTTGATCAGCATGAACAGGCTCGCCATCCACGGCGCCATGGCCTTGGTCGGCGCCTTGCGCGTGCTCAGCGGTCCGAGTCCGGCGCGCAGGGCATCGGCGACATCAATCATCTTCATGAATTTGCCGGACGCGATAAACCGCTCACCGCCCAGGCCCGGTTGTTCAAGACAGCGTACGTGCAGATCAGCAACATCGCGCGTATCGACCACGCCGAAACCGATGTCCGGCGCGCGCGGCACTGAACCGTTGAGCAGCAATTTGATCGGCTCGACCGAAGGGGAGAAGTCGCGGCTGTCGACCGGACCCAGCACGAGCACGGGATTGATTGAAACGAACTCCAGGTCGCCGCCTTCCGCAGCCACCCAATCGCGCGCCGCGCGTTCGGCGATGGTTTTAGACTTGGCATAGGGCGTCACGTCGGGATTATCGACATTCGTCCAGTCAGCCTCGGTAACGGTATATTCCTTCTCGTCGCGGCCATAGGCAATCGCAGCGATGGAGCTGGTCTGGACGAACCGGGTGACGCCTGCCGCCTTGGCAAAACGCAGCGCGCGCAAGGTGCCCTCGCGCGCTGGAACGATCATGTCATTCTCGTCCTTCGGGGTGCGGGTGGACAGCGGCGATGCCACATGGGCGACATGGGTGCAGCCTGCATTCGCCTCCGCCCATCCGGCATCAGACATCAGTTCCGCTTCGAACACCGTCAGCCGGTCGCCCGGCTGGCCGAAGCGTTCGTGCAGTGCCGCTTCGCTTTTCGCCTTGTTGCGTACCGTTGTGTGAATGGTCCAGTCGCGGGCCAGCAATTGCTTGATCAACTCGCCTGCGATGTACCCCGTGCCGCCTGTAACCAGAACCGTGCCCGCCATAAACATTCTTCCTTTTCCGGGAGCCTAGTGCGAACAGTTGCAGGCCGCAACTTACTTCATCAAAACCAGTTCTTCCGCCATGGTGGGATGGATCGCGACAGTGGAGTCGAAATCAGCCTTGGTCAGCCCGGCCTTCACCGCAACGGCGGCAGCCTGCATTATCTCGGGAGCTTCTGGACCGATCATGTGAATGCCCACAATCTTGTCATTCGCGGCGTCGCAGATCATCTTGTAGAGACCACGTTCGTTCCGGCCTGCGACAACATTTTTCATCGGACGGAAGTCCGATTGATAGACCTTGATCGATCCCAGCTTGTTGCGTGCTTCGCCTTCCGTCATCCCAACAGCGGCAATCGGCGGATGGCTGAACACCGCGCTCGGGATACAGCTATAATCGACGGTCTTGGGATCGTTGTTGAATACCGTATCGGCAAACGCCTGCCCTTCACGGATGGCTACCGGCGTCAGTTGCACGCGGTTTGTCACATCGCCCACGGCATAGATGTAATCGACACTGCTCTTCGAATAATCGTCGACCAGAATTTCACCCTTCTTGCCGGTTTGCACTCCAACGGTATCCAGCCCCAGCCCTTCGACATTGGGATCGCGCCCGGTGGCGAACATGATTAGGTCGACAATTTGATCGTCGCATCCTTCGAATTTGGCGAGGAAGGTACCGTCGTCCTGCTTCTCTATCGCGGTGAAGCTGGTGTTGAATTTGAAATCGATGCCCTTCACCAGACTGATTTGGAGCAAACGGTCGCGCACGCTTTCGTCATAGCTGCGCAGCAGGGTGTCGGACCGGTTTACGATGCACACCTTGCTGCCGAATTCGTTGAAAATTCCGGCAAATTCATTGGCAATATAGCCGCCGCCGGCGATGATCACGCGGTCCGGCAATTTGTCGAGATGGAATGCCTCGTTGGAAGAAATCGCATGTTCGCAGCCAGAGAAATCGGGCTGAGATGGCCGCGCTCCAGTGGCAATGAGGATGTATTTCGCGGTGACCACCTTGCCGCTCGCCAGGGTAATCTGGTGATCGCCGGTAATCTCGGCGCGCTCGTGGAAAATCTCGACATCGTGGTTTTCGAGCGTTTCGGTATAAAGCCCGCTCAGCCGCGCGACATCCTTCAGCACGTGATCGCGCAGGCGGATCCAGTCGAATTTGGTCTCGCCAATATCCCAGCCAAAGTTCCTGGCGTCCACCAGATCTTCCGCAAAATGCGCGCCGTAAACGAGCATTTTCTTGGGCACGCAACCGCGAATGACACAGGTCCCGCCCACCTGATGCTCCTCAGCCACCGCAACCTTCGCGCCATGCGCCGCCGCGACGCGCGAAGCCCGCACCCCGCCAGAACCGGCACCGATGGTGAAGAGGTCGTAATCGTAATCGGGCATTGGGGAACCTTTCGTCATTACAGTCCGGCCGCCGCCAGCAGGGCTTCGGTGCTCGCATCGAATTTGTTACCGCCAGCCTCGATCTTTTTCGCAATCGCCTTGCCCAGTTCCACGCCAAACTGGTCGAACGGGTTGATGCCCATCATCACAGCGTTCGCAAAGGTGCGGTGTTCATGGAAGGCGATCAGCGCGCCCAGTGTCGCAGCGTCGAGATCGTCGCACAGGAAGGTAGCGCTGGGGCGGTCTCCAGCGAAATTGCGGGCCGGATCGTCGCTAGCCTGGCCGGCCATCAGCGCAGCACCTTGCGCAAAACAATTGGTCAGCAGGATGCGGTGATGTGCCGGGTCCAGATCGTCGCCCGGAGCGATGCTGGCGATGAAATCGACCGGGATGAGATGCGTCCCCTGATGCAGCAATTGGAACACCGCATGCTGGGCATCGGTACCCACCCCGCCCCAGGTAATCGGCGCGGTCGCACGGGTCACGGGGTCACCTTCCGCAGTCACCGACTTGCCATTACTCTCCATCTCCAACTGCTGGAGATAATCGGGAAACAGGCCGAGCCGCTCGTCATAGGCGAATACGGCGCGCGTCTGGCATCCGCGCATTTGCGTGTAATATTGATCGGCAAAGGCGGCGCGCAGGGGCAGATTTGCTGCGCCGTCAGCATCGCGGAAATGCCGGTCAACCGCCGCAGCGCCTTCCAACATCTGCGCAAAATCGTCCCATCCGACCGAAATCGCCACCGGAAAGCCGATGGAGGACCACAGCGAGTAACGTCCGCCGACAGTCTCCGAGAACGGCAAAACCCGCGTTTCATCGACGCCCCATTCGACCGCCGCGTCCGGATTGGCAGTCAGCGCCACCACCCTTCCGCCCGGATCGGACACGCCATTGTCCCGCAACCATTTCAGCGCGCTTTTCGCGTTGATCATGGTTTCAATAGTGGTGAATGTCTTGGAGGCAATCGCGATCATTGTCGTGGCCGGGTCGCAGGCGGCAAAGGCTTGTTCCAGTGCGACACCGTCAATGTTGGACACTACGTGGACATCGACCAGCGCCAGGTCGCGCGACAATGCGTCCACCGCCAGCGCGGGGCCGAGCGCGGAGCCGCCAATACCGATATGGATCAGATGCTTCACCGGCCCCAGCGCGCCATCGTGGATCGCATCAACAAGCATCTTCATCCGCAGATGCAGCGCCTGCGCTTCTTCAACGGAGGCCTCGTTGCCGACGCCGCGCTGCGCGGTATGTTCTGCGGCGCGGTCTTCGGTGTTGTTGATCTTTGCGCCGGCGAACAATTCCTCGCGCTTTTCGGCGAACCCGGCCGCATCGGCCAATTCCTCGAACAAGCCGATCAACTCGGCATCGAGATGGGTTTTCGACCAGTCGCACAGCATTCCTGCGCGGTCCACGCCCTCGCCCCATTCAATCCGGTCAGACAATAATTCAAGCCGGTCACCGGCAGCAAACAGCTCGGTCAGGGTCTTGCGGGAATTTGCTTCCAATTTGGTCCACACCGCGGCAACTGCATCATTCACGTGAAAATCCTTTCCTAGGCCTGCCCCACGCGGGTAGGGACTGCGGCGATGATTTGGAACCCTCCACACCCGCCAGTATACGAATTCTGCGCCGCCACCGTGTCTGGCGCACAGAATCTCGCCCGAAACAATACATATCAGGGCGCTACCGCCCTGAAAGCCGAGACAGAATCATGAATGAAGCCACGCCCGCGGCC
This sequence comes from Allopontixanthobacter sp., assembly GCA_041552775.1. Taxonomy (GTDB): domain Bacteria; phylum Pseudomonadota; class Alphaproteobacteria; order Sphingomonadales; family Sphingomonadaceae; genus Allopontixanthobacter. The sequence goes on along the minus strand of JBFEKH010000005.1, from coordinate 19,739 downwards.
CCGGCAGCGAATCAGGTGGACGCCCTGCCTGAAACCAAGAAGGAGGAAGGCAATTTCTTCGTCTTCCTGCTGAAACTGGTGTTGGTTGTCGTGATCTTCCGCAGTTTCATCTTCTCGCCGTTCAACATTCCGAGCGAGAGCATGATGCCCGGACTGGTCAATGGCGACCAGCTGCTCGCCGCGAAATGGCCCTATGGGTACAGCAAGAACTCGTTCCCGCTAATACCCGGGCGGATCTTCGCATCTGGGCCGGAACGCGGCGACGTGGTGATTTTCAAGCATCCGATCGACGGCACCGATTATATCAAGCGCGCCATCGGCCTGCCGGGCGATACGGTGGAAATACGCGATGGGCAGATCGTCCTGAACGGGGAACCTGTGCCCAAGGTCCGCATTACCAATTTCGTGATCGAACAGTCTCCCAATACGCAATGCCATCCATTTTCCGAGGCGGTCAGACTGGCGGACGGCACACCCGCCTGTAGCTATCAGCAATACCGCGAAACACTGCCCAATGGCGTTTCGTACAATGTCCTCGATTTCGGAACTTTCCCGCAGGACAATTACGGACCCGTGGTGGTGCCGGAAGGCAAATTCTTCGCGATGGGCGATAACCGCGACAACTCGCAGGACAGCCGCTTTCCAGCGGAACCTGCAGGCGGCGTCGGAATGGTGCCTCAGGATAATCTGGTCGCCCGCGCCAGTGTGATGATGTGGTCAACCGATGGCAGCTCCGAATGGCTGCTGCCCTGGACATGGTTCACCGCAGCGCGCGCGGAACGCATCGGGAATACCCTATGAAGGGACTGACCAAAGACGCCCGCGATTGGCTGCTCGGCAAAGGATTTGCGGTCAAGGACGAGGATTTGTGGCACGAGGCGCTGACGCATGGCAGCACCGGCAATGCGCGCGATTACCAGCGGCTTGAATTCCTCGGCGACCGGGTGCTGGGCCTGACAATCGCGGCGCTGCTGTACGAACGCAGCCAAGGTGCAGAAGGCGCTCTGGCGCAGCGGCTTAATGCGCTGGTCAGCCGGACAACCTGCGCGGAAATCGCTCGGGAAATCGGCGCGGCAGAACATATCAATCTGGGCAAGCAGGCCCGCGATGATGGCGCCGCCGACAGCGACAATATCCTGGGCGATGTGATGGAGGCGCTGCTGGGTGCCAATTTCGTGGAGGCAGGCTATGATGCGTCAAGCAAGCTGATCCAGACTGTCTGGCATTCCCGAATTACCGGAGGCGCGGGTAATTCCAAACACCCGAAAAGCGCGCTGCAGGAATGGGCCGCAGGCAATCGCCGCAAGGGGCCGGAATATGAGATCGTCAATCGGTCGGGGCCCGACCACATGGCCGAATTCACGGTCCGGGTGAGCATCAGGAATGTCGGCGAGGCAGAAGCCACGGCAAGCAGTAAACAGGAGGCGGAGACCCAAGCGGCCCGCCTGTTCATGGAGCGATTTGGATGAGTGACCAGCAGCAGAATACAACACCGAAATGCGGGGTTGTCGCTGTGATCGGCGCGCCGAACGCAGGCAAATCCACGCTGGTAAACCAGCTCGTTGGCCAGAAAGTCGCGATCACCAGCGCCAAGGCACAGACCACCCGCGCGCGGTTGATGGGTGTGGCGCTTGCCGATGAAACACAGATCATCCTGGTCGATACGCCCGGCATCTTCGCGCCCAAGCGCCGTCTCGACCGCGCGATGGTCAGCGCGGCTTGGGAAGGCGCGAGCGAGGCCGATGCGGTGCTGCTGGTGATCGACCCGCTGAAACAGCGTCGCCACGAAGTGATGCCGCTGCTCGAAGCACTGGCAAAACGCCCCGAGCGCAAATTGCTGGTGCTCAACAAGGTCGACAAGGCGGTCAAGGAACCACTGCTGGCCCTGGCCGAGGAATTGTCCGCGCTGGTCAAGTTCGACGAGGTGTTCTTCATCTCCGCACTGACCGGTGACGGGGTGCCCGAACTGAAGGCGCATCTGGCGGGCCTGATGCCCGAAAGCGCATGGCATTATCCTGAGGATCAGGTGTCCGACGCCAGCGAACGGCTGCTCGCCGCGGAAATCACCCGCGAACAGCTCTATAAGCAGCTCCACGAAGAACTGCCCTATGACAGCGCCGTGCGCCCCGAAAGCTATACTATCCGCAAGGACGGCAGCATCGAGGTGCGCCAACAGATCGTGATTGGCCGCGAAAGCCAGAAGCCGATCGTGCTCGGCAAAGGCGGCTCGATGATCAAGTCCATCGGCGAGGCCGCACGCGAAGAATTGTCAAAGGTGCTGGGCGTGAAAGTCCATCTGTTCCTGCATGTGAAGGTCGATTCGAACTGGTCCGATGACAAGGAAATCTTTGAGGAAATGGGACTGGACTGGGGCAAGTAGACTTGCGTAACCCTGCGAGCACAAGATGATTGAAAGCGGTTCCCTGACGCCAGGTATCGATCCGGCGATGTTCGAATTGGCACCTGGTTCCGCCTTGCGATACGAAATCCCCGACCCGCGCTTGGCGGCATTCGTATCCGACTATCACGTGCTCGATTCCGAGGGGCCAAACGCTATCGGAGCGGAGGAATGGGTTCTGCCCGGCTGGCCGGCGATACGGATTATCCTGACCGAAATTCCCATGACGGTTACCCTTGGCGGCCAAGTGTATGACCATCTCCCAAGGTTGGGATTTTATGGCACGACCTGTGTGGCCATGAAATGGAATACGGACGGCGGAGCAACCATTGGTATCCGGCTGACCCCCGCAGGGGTCGCACGGCTGTTCGATCTTGACGCGACCCTTTACCGGGACCGGATCGTGCCGCTCGATCAATTGCTTGCGCCAGAAGTCTGCAGCGCGCTGTTCGAAAGCCTCAGGCATTCCGATCAGGGGCCAGCAGTCAAAGGCATTCTGGACAATTTCCTGCTTGCCCACATGGCCAAGCCACACCGGCAAGAAACAGAGATTCTGGCACTAACCGAATTGGTGCTCGATAATTCCGTTGGGACAGTTGCCGAAGCGAGTGACCTGCTTGCCTTACCAATCCACAAGCTGCGGCGCATATCCTTGCGCTATTTCGGTTTTCCGGCCCGCACCTTGATGATCCGTTCGCGCTTCCTGCGATCGCTGCTGATGATGAAGAAAGACACCGCCAAAAACAGGCATTCGGTCATTGACATATCCTACACCGACACTTCGCATTTCCTGCGCGATTGCAAACGGTTTCTGGGAATGACGGCGTTACAGTTCTTTGCCCTCAAGACCCCATATCTGGACACTGTCCTGCGGGCGAGGAGTCTGGTCATGGGTGCCGCCACTTCGGCAGTTCCGCCGATGAAGTCACGCGAGCCCGAGTAAGCGGAGAAGTCCGTACCGCCTAGCGCTTCTTGGCAATTGCAACGTTGTTTTTCTTGGCGTAACCCTTGGTCGATTCCTCGCTCCGGCCCAGCGCCTTTGCAATGGCCTTGATACCGTGCCCCTTCCCGGCGAGGAGGCGGAGTTTTCCGGCCTCCTCGGCGTTCCAGGGTTGTTTGTGGCGTTCGAAGTGCTCCTTGCCCATTACTCGGCGGCTTTCTTGGCAGGCGCCTTCTTGTTGGCGGGGGCCCTCTTGGCGGCGGGCTTCTTCGCCGCCGCCTTTTTCTTCACCGGAGCCTTCTTTTTCGCGGGGGCCTTGCGGCCCTTTTTCTTCGGCGGACCCTTGGCAATGCGTGCGTCGATCAGGGCGATTGCCTGTTCTTCGGTTAATTCCTCGGGTTTGATTTCCTTGGGGATGGTTGCATTGTTGGTGCCGTCGGTGACGTAGGGGCCATAGCGACCCGGCATCACCTTCATCTCGCCGCCAGATGTCGGGTGGACAGAAAGCGTCTTGATCGGTTCTGCCGCAGCCCGCGTGCCGCCCTTGCGGTTGGCAGCCTCCGCCAACAGCGTCACCGCCGCATTCATGCCGGTATCGAACACATCGCGAGTGCTGGTCAACTTGGCATATTTGCCGTCGTGACGCAGGTATGGGCCATAGCGGCCGATGTTGGCCTCGATGTCGTTGCCGGTCTCTGGATGCTGCCCGACAATACGCGGCAAATCGAGCAGCTTCAGCGCCCATTCCAGATCGAAATCGTCGAGGTCCTTCGGGATGCTGGCGCGCTTGGCTTCCTTGCCCTCACCCAACTGGATGTACGGGCCAAACCGGCCTGTCTTGCGTTCGACTGGCAAGCCAGAAACCGGATCGGTGCCCATCGATTCGTCTTCCGCGCCGTCCTCACCCTCGCCGCCCGGCTGGGCAAAGCGGCGAGTGAATTTGCATTCGGGATAGTTGGCGCAGGCGATGAACGCGCCGTACTTACCGCCCCGCAGAGCTAGCCTGCCATCACCGCGGCCTTCCTTGTCGCACAGCGGACAGAAACGGGGATCGTGACCGTCTTCGCGCGGCGGGAACAGATAGTCGGACAGGAACTCGTCCAGTTTCTCGGAAACTTCGGACGGTTTGAACTCCATGACCTCGGCGGTCTTGGGCTTGAAATCCTTCCAGAATTTGGCGAGCAAATCCTTATATTCCTCGCGCCCGTCGGACACGGTGTCGAGCTCTTCTTCCATTTCTGCCGTGAAATCATAGGCGACGTATTGTTCGAAAAACCGTTCGAGGAACGCGGTCAGGAGGCGGCCCGATTCCTCCGCGAAGAAGCGGTTTTTCTCCATCCGCACGTAGTCTCGGTCGCGCAGGGTCTGGATGGTAGAGGCGTAAGTGGACGGACGGCCAATGCCCAGTTCTTCGAGCCGCTTGACCAGCGATGCCTCGGAAAAACGCGGCGGCGGCTGGGTGAAATGCTGGTTGGCTTCAACCGATTTCTTGAGCGGGCTATCGCCCTTCTTCGTCACCGGAAGCAGGCCGGATTCGTCATCCGATTTATCGTCGAAGCTTTCTTCGTACACCGCCAGAAAGCCGGGGAATTTTACCACTTGCCCGGTCGCACGCAGTTCATGCCGACCGGTGGGATCGCGCATGGTCACGGTGGTCCGTTCCAGGCTGGCAGACGCCATCTGGCTGGCCATCGCGCGCTTGAAGATCAGCGAATACAGCTTGGCCTCGTCGCCGCTGCCGAATTTGTCCTGAGTAAAGCTGGTGGGCCGGATCGCCTCATGCGCTTCCTGCGCATTCTTGGCCTTGGTGGCGTAATGGCGCGGTTTTTCCGGCAAATAATGCCCGTTATAACGGTCCGAAATAGCCAACCGCACGGCGGAAATGGCGCTGTGATCCATCTGCACACCATCGGTCCGCATGTAGGTAATCGCGCCCGCTTCGTACAAATTCTGCGCCAGCCGCATCGTGTGGCTGGCGGAATAGCCGAGCTTGCGGCTGGCTTCCTGCTGCAGGGTCGAAGTGGTGAATGGCGGCGAAGGATGGCGTTTCTGGGGCTTGGTTTCGACGTCTTCGATCGTGAAGCGGCCAGCCTCAACCGCTGCCTTGGCGGCCATCGCGCTGCCTTGGTTGCCCAGGGTCAATTTCTCGAGCTTCTGGCCGTCGAACTTGACCAGGCGGGCATCGAATTCGGTCCCGTCCTGCTCCATCTTGGCTACGACGGACCAATATTCTTCAGACCGGAATGCTTCGATTTCGCGTTCGCGGTCGACAATGATCCGCAGCGCGACGGACTGCACACGCCCTGCACTTTTCGCGCCGGGCAGCTTGCGCCACAGCACGGGTGACAGCGTGAAGCCGAACAAATAATCCAGCGCACGACGCGCCAGATAGGCGTCGATCAGATCCATATCGAGCCCGCGGGGCTTGCCCATCGCCTCTGTCACCGCAGCCTTGGTTATTGCGTTAAACGTCACCCGGTCGACCACCTTGGGCAGTGCCTTGCGCTTGGTCAGCAATTCCTTGACGTGCCACGAAATGGCTTCGCCTTCGCGGTCAGGGTCGGTTGCAAGGATCAGGCGGTCAGCCTTCTTCGCCGCGTCGGTGATTTCCTTCATGCGGGATGTCTTGTCGCGGTAGACTTCCCAATCCATCGCAAAATCCTCGTCCGGACGGACCGAGCCGTCTTTCGGCGGCAGATCGCGGACGTGGCCGTAGGACGCCAGAACCTTGAAGTCCTTGCCGAGGTATTTCTCGATGGTCTTCGCCTTTGCGGGCGATTCGACGATAACTAGCTGCATGGAAGTGGGGTAAAATCCTTAGGTCTGCTTACGTGTGTACGTGTACGCGAGGGTGGGGCCGTAGAATGCGGTTCGTCAAGTAGCTGGGGATTGCATGGATTCAATGTAAAATCGGGGATACTTATCCCGTCAGGCTCACCCTGCCCGCCGCATGCCGGGTCAAACGGCCGACGATTTCGAGTTCCAGCAGCGCCAATTGGACCGACGCAGCACTGACGCCCGACTGCCGGATCAACTCGTCCACTGCAATCGGTGCGGTCGTCAGGAGCTGTTCGATGTCAGCCGGTTCTTCATCGGGGAAATCCTCGCCCGGGTCGTAACTCCAAGCCTGCGTTTCGCGGAAGCTGGGCCGGGGGTTACCGTCAAACCCCGACAGCAATTCCACCACATCCTCCGACGACTGGACCAACACCGCTCCTTCGCGGATCAGTTGGTTGCAGCCTTGCGAACGGCTGTCGAGCGGGCTGCCGGGGATTGCCATGACTTCGCGTCCAGCCTCACCGGCCAGTCTTGCAGTGATCAGCGAGCCGGACTTTGGAGCCGCTTCGACTACGAGTGTTCCGGCAGCGAGTCCTGCGATGATCCGGTTGCGGCTGGGGGAATGGCTGCCGCGCGGTTCGGTGTCGGGTGGCTGCTCGGCAATCAACAGTCCCTGACTGGCAATCTGTTCCTGCAACTCCGCATGTTGCGGCGGATATGCAATTTCGATCCCGCTGGCGATCACGCCGATGGTTGCCGGGAGCGAGCCCTTGTGCGCTGCCCCGTCAATCCCTCGGGCAAGGCCGGACACGACCACCAGCCCTTCCTCAGACAATGCCATGGCAAAATCGCGGGCCAGCTTGACTGCTGCGGGAGAGGCATTGGGCGCCCCGACCATCGCCACACAGGACTTGGAAGCCAGCGCCACATTGCCGCGATAGGTCAGGATCGGGGGCACGCTTTCCAATTCGCGCAGCAATGCCGGATATTCGGGCGAATCGTTGAACAGGTAACGCGCGCCCACCTTGCGAACAGCATTTATCTCCGCCTCGATCCGGGCCGCAGGAGCGGGCGCATATTGCCGCCCCCCCGCTTGCCGAGATCGGGCAAACCCTCCAGCGCAGCAACCGCATTGCCAAAACGGCGCAGCAACTGGGCATAGCTGACCGGGCCGATATTGAGGGATCGCAGCAGTCGGATGCGGGCAAACGCTTCTTCCTGCGAAAGAGCGGGCTGCAACAGAATGGTGGTCACGCCTTACTGCCGCCAACTTTCGGTTCCGTGCCTGCCCGCAGCCGGCCAATATTCGCACGGTGCAGCCACAGGATCAGGACAGCGATCACTGCGAGGTACGGCACGAATTGGGGCCAGCCAGTCAGATAGGCTGCCACCGGTGCAGTCACTGCCGCGGTCATCCCGGCGAGCGAACTGATCCGCCAGATCGCCAGCATTCCGATCCATGCCAGCGTATAGACCGCGCCGATGGGCCAGGCGATGCCGAAGCACACACCCGCCAGCGTCGCTACGCCCTTGCCGCCCTTGAATTTAAGCCACAGCGGGAAACAATGTCCGATAATTGCGCCCACCGCGGCAAAGCCCACCGCATCGGGAAAATACCGCCATGCGAGAAATACGGGCAGGAAGCCCTTCAACATATCGAGCAGCAGCGTGGCCGCCGCCAATCCCTTCTTGCCGGTGCGCAGGACATTGGTCGCGCCAATGTTACCCGACCCGATTTTTCGCACATCGCCCATCCCCGCTATAAGGGTCAGGATTAGCCCGAACGGGATCGATCCAAGTGCGTAACCCAGCAATGCGGCCCAAAGAATATCCATATTACCCTCAGTTACCGTTAGACTTCAGCTTGCCGAAGCGGCGTCTTGTTCCTACTCCCGATGGAGTAAAAGCAGGCCTTCGACAAGCTTAGGCCGAACGGATACGGAGTTTAACTTGCTGCCAGATGCGCCCATCCTGCTGTTCGATTCCGGTGTGGGCGGCCTGTCGGTACTGGGCGAATTGCGCAATATTCTGCCAGACGCGTCAGTGATTTACGCCTCTGACCAGGCGGGATTGCCCTACGGCACAAAGACCGAGGTCCAGATTGCCACCCGGGTTGCCGGCCTGCTCGGCCGGATGAGCGAGCGGTATCGCCCCCGCCTCGTCTGCATTGCCTGCAACACTGCCTCCACCATTGCGCTGGGCATGGTGCGTGAAGTGCTGGAGGTGCCGATTGTCGGCACGGTTCCCGCAATCAAGCCCGCTTCCGCAATGACCCGGAGCGGCGTTATCGGCCTGCTCGGGACTGCTGCTACAGTCCGGCAAGCCTATGTCGACAATCTCGAGCGAGAATTCGCCAGCGGCAAGACCCTGCTACGCCATGCCGCGCCGCAATTGGTGGAAGTAGCGGAAGCGAAATTGCGCGGCGAACCGGTCGACCGGGCCGCGATTGCATCGGCAGTTGCCGGACTGCGCGACCAGGCACAGGGCGACGCGATTGATGCAGTTGTCCTTGCTTGCACCCATTTCCCGCTCCTTCGCGAGGAATTGGGCAAGGAATTCGGCCCTCACGTTCGCCTTATCGACGGCGCCGAGGGCATTGCACGCAGGATTGCCGACCTGACCAAAGGACAGCAGTACGCCCGCACTTCCCCTGATCTCGCGGTCACTACCGGACCGATCGAGCACCTGGAATCCTTGCGCAAAACATTGACAGGTTACGGCCTCAACACGCTTAGCCGCTTCTAATCGAGAATCGTTCGCAAAGATCGCGGTGGCAATATTCAATCGGAGCGCCTAAATCGCCGGTGAACAGCCGGATAAAACCGGCGCTATGACGCAGGTTAGGGTGTGAATTACAACCAGATCTTCGACCAGGCCATTGATCGCCTGCATTCCGAAGGACGTTACCGCGTCTTTATCGATATCATGCGGAACAAGGGCGCGTATCCCAACGCGCGCTGTTTTCACGGGCACAATGGCCCCAAGCCGATCACCGTGTGGTGCTCCAACGATTACCTCGCCATGGGCCAGCACCCCAAGGTAATCTCCGCCATGGAAGACGCGCTGCATGATGTCGGCGCGGGATCAGGCGGTACCCGCAATATCGGTGGTAACACCCATTTCCATGTCGAGCTGGAAAACGAACTGGCTGACCTGCATGGCAAACAAGGCGCACTGCTGTTCACCAGCGGCTACGTGTCCAACGATGCAACGCTGTCCACGCTGGCAAAGCTGCTGCCGGGCTGCATCATTTTCTCCGACAGTTTGAACCACGCCAGCATGATCGCGGGTATCCGCAATTCCGGCTGCGAGAAACGCGTATTCAACCATAATGACATGGCGCATCTGGAACATCTGCTAGCCGCGGAAGACCCCGACACGCCCAAGCTGATCGCGTTTGAAAGCGTATATTCGATGGACGGCGATGTCGCGCCAATTCACGCGGTTTGCGACCTGGCCGACAAATACAATGCGTTGACCTACATCGACGAAGTCCACGCAGTCGGCATGTACGGCAAGCGCGGAGGGGGCATTTCGGAACGCGACGAGGCAGCGGACCGAATCGATATTATCGAAGGCACGTTGGGCAAGGCATTCGGCGTCATGGGCGGATATATCGCTGCTGACACCAAGATCATCGACGTGATCCGCTCCTATGCCCCTGGCTTCATTTTCACCACCTCGCTCAGCCCAGTATTGGTGGCGGGAGTGCTCGCATCGGTGCGGCACCTGAAGCAATCCTCGGTCGAACGCGACGCACAGCAGGCCAACGCTGCTGCGTTGAAGAAGCATTTCCGTGATGCCGGCCTGCCCGTGATGGATACAACCACGCACATCGTCCCGCTGATGGTGGGCGATCCTGTGCATGCAAAACGGATCAGCGACATCCTGCTCGCGGAATACGGCGTCTACGTGCAGCCGATCAACTATCCCACGGTGCCGCGCGGGACAGAGCGCCTGCGATTTACCCCTGGCCCCGCCCATACCGAATCGATGATGGCGGAACTGACCAAGGCGCTGGTGGAAATCTGGGACCGGTTGGAAATGCGGCAAGCCGCCTGACACTTTCCGGTAATTTCCGCGCATTGCATTCCGGGAACGCAGGGCCGATATTGCCCGTAGTGGTGGAACGTAATTCAGATCAGGCATCGATACCCCAGTCGGTAGCGGCAAGCACTTCTGTGCCCCTGGCGGAGATTTATCCGCCGGATTGGGTAACCAGCCTCATTACCGCCAGCCCGATCGCATCGGTCATTTCCAATCCGCGCCTCAAAGACAATCCGATTGTTGCGGTAAACCAGCCTTTCATGGACCTGACCGGCTATGCCGAGGACGAAATACTCGGCCGCAATTGCCGGTTCCTGTCGGGTTCTGGGACGGAGCCCTGGCTGACCGAACTCATCCGCGAAGGGGTTCGCGAACATAAGTCGGTGTTGGTTGAAATCCTCAACTACAAACGCGACGGGAGTCCGTTTCGCAATGCAGTGCTGGTTGCGCCGATTTACGACAAGCGCGACGAGCTGCAGTATTTTCTCGGTAGCCAGGTTGAGGTCGACGAGGGGCAGAACGGAATCTTTTCCGCCCGCCGCAGCCGCGCGTCGGAGATGATCCAGACGCTATCACCGCGCCAGTTGGAAGTGACCCAACTGGTCGCACAAGGCCTGCGCAACAAGGAAATCGCGTATAAACTGGGACTGGCAGAAAAAACCGTCAAAATGCACCGCGGCCTGGTTATGGAAAAACTGGGATTACGTACCAGCGCCGATTTGATCCGCCTTGCAGTGGAAGCCGGCATCTGAAGGTCGATGCGGGGCGGCAGGGCAGCATAGCCTAAAGTCCGTATTTCGATAATCGCAGACAGAGCGCATATCCTGCTCAGGTCGATCAATCGGACAAATTCCCATTCCCTGCATCTGCGCTATTGGCGTGGCGCAGATTGCAGGTTTCGATGATCACCAAAGTGGGAACCTCCACCCGCATGTGCCGCCGCGAGCAACCCACCAGCTCGCGGCGGCTTTTCTTTGCCTTGAAACGGAATGGAATCAGCGCAGGCTGACCACATTGTCGCTTTCGCGCGGATCGATCCGGTCACCGCGGAACAGGCTGGCCATCGGCTCGTCCTGAACTACCACGACTTCGGCATCGCCAAAACCGTTGAAACCGGTCTTCATGGCCGCTCCGTAGGCACCGAGCATGCCGATTTCGATGAAATCGCCGGCCTGGATATCTGCGGGCAACATGAACGGCCCTTTCATGAAGTCGGCGTCATCACAGGTCGGACCGTAGAAGGAAAATTCTTCCAGAGGTTCGATCAGATCATCTTCCAACGCGGCAACCGGGAAACGCCATGCAACATGAGCTGCGTCGAACAGCGAACCATAGGCACCATCGTTGATGTAGAGTTCATCGCCGCGGCGTTTTTCAACGCGCACGATCAGGCTGCTGTATTCCGCGCACAGCGCCCGGCCCGGCTCGCACCACAACTCGGCGTTGTAGGCGATCGGCAGGGCTTCGAAGTGGCGGTGGATTATCTGGAAGTAATCTTCCAGCGGGGGTGGTTCCATGCCGGGATAGATTGACGGAAAGCCGCCGCCAACGTCGATCATGTCGATCACCACGCTGGAATCGGCAATTGCCGCACGGACCCGTTCCAGCGCCTGGACAAAGGCGAACGGCGTCATCGCCTGGCTGCCGACGTGGAAACACAGGCCAAGCCAGTCTGCCACCTGGCGAGTTGCCTGCAGCAGCGGAGCCGCATCGGCCAGGTCGACCCCGAATTTGGACGCAAGGCTCAGCTCGGCATATTCGGACGATACGCGCAAGCGCACGCACAGCCGCAGATCACTCGCGGCTTCACCACTTTCGTCGGCAGTTGCGGTTACAATCTTTTCCAGTTCCTCGATCGTGTCGAGGCTGAAGGTGCGCACGCCATGCTGATGATAGGCTTCTGCGATCGCCCGCGCAGTCTTGACCGGATGCATGAAGCACAAGGTCGCGCCTGGCAGCTTCGCCCGCGCCATCCGCACTTCGCCAATCGACGCCACATCGTAATGCGTCACGCCATTGTCCCACAGGATTTGCAGCAGGTCAGGTGATGGATTGGCCTTCACGGCATATAGCGACTTGCCCGGAAACTTCTCCACGAAGAATCTGGCTGCGCGCGCTGCGGCATGCGGGCGGTTGAGGATGACCGGTTCGTCCGGCGCCAAGGCGCGGACTACTGCAGCAGCGTCAGGATAATGGTGCAATTCAAGGGACCCCCAGAAGATCAGTTTCTTGACAAGGCTGCCTTGCGGTTAGGAAGTCCCCTTGGGGCAGCAGAGGGGGCGATATACGCTGCAGAATATGAATTTCAACTGAAAATATGCTTCAGAATGTCGCGAATCTTCACTCAACTATCGGGATAGAACAGGTAAATGGCCTGCCCAACCTAGAATTGGACGTGCAGTAACTGGTCGACAACACCCATTTCGCTGTCGTCGAGTTGATTGAAACCAGCGATCTAAAACCCGAGCGGCCCGGCAAATAACACTGCCGTAAAGCCCTCACGACCTGCGGCGTTGTAGCGCATTGCCGCAGCGTTCAGCGGGCTGGTGGAAGCGGCCATTGAGCAGGCCGCCCGGCTGGCAGATCTCGCCCAGTCCCACTGCAAACCGCACCGGAGCGGATTTTCCTGAACCGCCTATTCCTGTTCGCCGCTCACCGTTGCCAAAGCCACTGGCGCAATTGCCAGCAGGATGAGGATATTCTCCCGCAAATTTGCCATGGTGATCCCGTAATCAAGCACCACGTATCGGATGAAGCCTACCGCGCCATTAGTCGGGTCCATCCATGTATTGATCGCTGCCTGCTCGAGATTTGCCTTCGCGACCGTGTCGTAAATGGCGGTATCGGGCATTTCATATTGGACCTGGATCATCAAACCCTGGCAACCCGGCACTCCGTTTACATCACAGGCCGTTCCGGTGAGCGAATACAGCAGGCCGTCCTCGGTTTGGGCGTTCATCGCGACCTTGCCGTCGATACCAATGTCCTGGACCGTGTGGCCAAGCGATTTGACGACCGATTCAAGCTTTGCCTGGTCCACCGCGAGAATGACCTGATCGGGGACATACTGCGCCGCTGCCGGAGCGGACATGCCAACCGCCGCCAGGGGGGCAATGCAGGAAAGGAAAGCCGAGCGCCAGGTCATCGTCAAATCCCCCCGAGTCCGTTCAGTTTCGATCAGCTAAGCCGGTTCCTGAAATCATCATAACCGAAGCTCTTGATCAGATCGAGTTGGTCGCTTTCGCTGTCCCACAGATAGATCGACGGCAGCTGAACCCCGTTGAAGGTGTTGGTCTTGACCATCGAATAATGCGCCTGGTCCAGAAAGGCGATGCGCTGTCCGGGCTCACATGGCACCGGCAGGCGGTAATCGCCGATCACATCTCCGGCGAGGCAGGACGGGCCGCCCAGGCGGACTTCGGGGCCATTCCCCTGCTCCTCATGCAGCATAGCGGGACGATAGGGCGCCTCGATCACATCGGGCATGTGGCAGGTCGCGGAAATATCGGTGATCGCCAGCGGCATTTCATTTACGAAGCTGTCGAGGATGGTGCCGACCAGTATGCCTGCATCCAGCGCCACCGCTTCTCCCGGTTCGATCATGATCTCGCAGCCGGTATCTGCCCGTGCATCGCGCAGGAATTCCACTAGTTCCTCACGCTGGTAATCAGCGCGGGTGATGTGGTGGCCGCCGCCCATGTTGATCCATTTGAGCTGGTCGAAATAAGGTTCGATTGCATCGAATACCTTGTCCCATGTTTCCTTGAGCGGCTCGATATCCTGCTCGCACAAATTGTGGAAATGGATGCCATCGACGCCTTCCATATGCTCCTCGGTCAGCTGGTCGAGCGGAAAGCCGAGCCGCGAACCGGGGCTTGATGGATCGTAACGCGGCACTTCGCCGGTCGGCACCTGGGGGTTGATGCGCAGCCCGATATCGAAGGTCTGACCGCTGCTGCGTGCATGGTCGAGGATCAGCGCAGCGCGTTCCATCTGACCGGGCGAGTTGAAAATAACATGATCCGACAGGCGGCAGATTTCTGCCAGCTCGTCCGGTTTGTAGGCCGCTGAGTAGGTGGCGATTTCGCCGTCGTAGAATTCCGAGGCCAGCCGCGCTTCCCATAGGCCGGACGTGCACACCCCGTCGAGATATTCCCCGATGATCGGGGCGACGGACCACATGGAAAAGGCCTTGAGGGCAGCCAGCACCTTGATGTCTGCCGCATCACGGATGTCCGCGAGGATCTTGAGATTGGCGCGCAACTTCGCCGCATCCACCACGAATGCGGGGCTATCAACGCGGGAAAGGTCAAAATGGGCGAAGGCGCCCGGATCACCGGCCTTGGTTTCCATTAGAAGCTGACGGGCCCGTCCATCTCCACCACATTCCACGGCAGGCCATGCGCGTTGAGCATGTCCATGAAGGGATCGGGGTCCATCTGTTCCATGTTGAACACACCGCCTTCTCCGTTGGGGCCCGACCATTTGCCGGTGACCATCATCGCGCTGCCGATCATGGCAGGGACGCCGGTGGTATAGGAAACCGCCTGATTGCCGGTTTCCTCGTAAGCATCTTCATGGTCGCAGATATTGTTGATGTAGAAGGTCTTCTCGCCGCTGCCATCCAGCGCTTCGCCGGTTGCGATGACGCCGATGTTGGTTTTGCCCTTGGTGGTTTCGCCCAATGTTTCCGGCTTGGGCAAAACAGCGGCGAGGAATTGTAGCGGGATGATATCCCTGCCCTGATATTTAATCGGTTCAATCCCGGTCATGCCCACCGCCTGCAGCACAGTCAGGTGCTTGATGTATTCATCGCCAAAGGTCATCCAGAACCGCGCACGCTCCAGCTCGGGCACGAATTTGGAGAGGCTCTCCAGCTCCTCGTGATACATCAGATACATGTTCTTCGGTCCGACCTGATCGAAGTCGAATGTCTGCTTCACCGACAGCGCCGGAGTTTCGACCCACTGCCCGTTTTCCCAGTGACGCGCCGCAGCGGTAATCTCGCGGATATTGATCTCGGGATTGAAATTGGTCGCGAAGGCCTGCCCATGATCGCCGCCGTTGCAATCGAGAATGTCGAGCTGGCGGATCGTCTTGAGCTTATGTTTCTTCAGCCACATGGTGAACACGCTGGTCACGCCCGGATCGAAGCCGGAACCCAGCAGCGCCATCAGGCCCGCATCCTTGAACCGGTCGTGATATGCCCACTGCCAATGATATTCGAACTTCGCTTCGTCCTTGGGCTCATAATTGGCGGTGTCGAGATAGCTTACGCCCGCCTCCAGGCAGGCGTCCATGATCGGCAGATCCTGATACGGCAGCGCCAGATTCACCACGAGCGACGGCTGCACCTTGCGGATCAGATTGACCATCGCGGGGACTTCTTCCGCGTCGATCTCGTAAGTCGCCACGTCCTGTCCGGTGCGCTGCTTCACGCTTGCGGCGATGCTATCGCATTTGCTCTTGGTGCGGCTGGCAAGGTGAATATCGGAAAATATTTCCGAATTCATAGCCATTTTATGTACCGCGACCGAGCTGACGCCGCCTGCGCCGATGACCAGAATTGTAGACATGTGTACTCCAAAGGATTGGTGTTTAGCTGGCAACGCATTAGGCGGTAACAATGTTTCAAGAAAGCCCTCGCGCACCGACAAATGCCGGAGTTTGCCTTGCAGCGGGCAAAATCGCCGCAATCCTGCCGCCGACGCCGCTGCTGCCGGTAGAAATTGCCGGGATCAATGGAAGCGTAAACTGCTGGGTCAAGGCAGAAAATCTCCAGCCTATCGGCGCATTCAAGATTCGCGGCGCATGGCATCGGCTTAGCGAAATGTTGGTGGCTGAGCGAGCACGCGGCGTGGTGGGCGTTTCCAGCGGCAATCATGCGCAGGGTGTGGCCTGGGCCGCTCGCAAGCTGGGGATCGCGGCAACCATCGTCATGCCGCGGGATGCGCCGCAGATGAAACTGGACGCCACCCGTGCCCTCGGCGCGCAGGTGGTATTGTATGAACGGCCAGGCGAAGACCGCGACGCCATCGCAAACCAATTATGCGAGGAATTGGGCGCAACGCTCGTCCATGCCTATGCCGATCCTTGGGTGATCGAGGGTCAAGGCAGCGCAGGGATTGAAATTGCGGCGCAGTTGGGGCGGCAACCCAGCACCATCGTTGCCTGTTGCGGCGGCGGCGGATTGTCGGCTGGACTCGCCCTTGCCTGCCCCGATACCAAGATCGTACCGGTCGAGCCCGAAGGGTGGGACGATGTCGCGCGCAGCCTTGCCGCCGGGGAAATCCTGCCGGTCGGTCCGAACCCACCGAAGACTACCTGCGATGCCTTGCAAACGCCGGTGACTGCACCGGTCAATTTTGCAGTGCTGCACGGGCGCGTAGAACCCGGAATCGCGGTTTCCGAATTCGAAGTCCGGCAGGCACAGCGCTTTGCCTTTGCAAGGCTCAAACTGGTACTGGAACCGGGCGGCGCAGCGGCGCTGGCGGCCTGTCTCGCAGGAAAAGTTCAGCTTGATAGCGACACCGTGATTATGCTCTCTGGCGGAAATGTGGATGCCGCATCCTTCGCCAAGGTGGTCACTTCCGCCAGTTAGGTTGCAATTGACAATTGAATAGGCGCTGTGCAAATCTGGTCAAAATTCGAGGGGAAAATCAATGCAGGCTCAAATGCTCGCTCCGGCCGCCGTGCTGGTGCTCTGGTCGCTGGTGATGCTGTTCTGGATGGCCGGGACACGCGGTCCGGCCATGAAGAAGATGGAAGGCGGCCTAGGGGCTGCGAAACCCGGCGGTCGCGGCCAGGATCTGGAAGGGCGCGTTCCCGACAGCGTCAACTGGAAAGCGCATAATTACGCCCACCTGATGGAACAGCCGACGATTTTCTATCCGACGGTGATCATCCTCGCGCTGGTCGGCGCGGGCGCTCTCGATATCCTGCTGGCGTGGGTCTATGTCGGATTGCGGATCATGCATTCGATCTGGCAGGCAACCGTGAATAAGGTTCCGATCCGCTTCCTGATGTTCCTGCTGTCCACCATCGCGCTGACTATCCTGGCTATCAGGGCCGTTTTGGCGACCTTGTTTGCTGACCCGGGAGTTCTCGCATGATCGGCGCGGCTATTCTCCAGCCAGTAGTGGCCCTGATGATCTGGACGATGGTGATGTGGGTGTGGATGTACGCCACCCGCATTCCCGCCATGCAGAACGATCCGGCCATCGACGCAGCTAATCTCAAGGGCACCACCGGCGCCGCCCTGCGCGCGCAGCTGCCTGAAAAAGTCAGCTGGAAAGCCGACAATTACAACCATCTACACGAAGCCCCGACGGTGTTTTACGCCGTTGCCCTGGTGCTGGCGATCATTGGTCAGGGTGACGGCCTGAATGCGCTGCTGGCGTGGATGTACACTGGCCTCAGAGTGCTGCACTCGCTGGTGCAGGTTACCGCGAACCGGGTAATGGTGCGATTTGTTCTGTTCGCCCTGTCCAGCCTGGTGCTGATGGCGCTAATCCTGCACGCATCCATCGCCGTTTTTTAATGCAATCGCGCCATCCCGGTTACGGCCGGGATGGCGGCAGACATTATTCGGCAGCTTCGCGCGCTTCCTTCTTGGCGAATGCCGTCGTCGCGAGAAATTTCTCCGCGTCCAGCGCAGCCATACAGCCGGTACCAGCCGCGGTGACGGCCTGACGGTAGGTGTGATCCATCACGTCGCCGCAGGCGAATACACCGGGCAATTCGGTCTTGGGAGTGCCGGGCTCAACCATCAGATAGCCGCCGTCGTCCATCGGCAATTTGCCCTTGAACAGCTCGGTCGAGGGCGCGTGACCGATTGCGACAAACGCACCATCGACTTCCAGCTGGCTGATCTCGCCCGTTACCGTGTCCTGCAATTCCAGCGCCTTCAGGCCGCCAGCCAGCGGATCACCAAGGAACCGGGTGACCGCCTTGTTCCACATCGGGGTGATCTTGTCGTTGCCGAACAGACGGTCCTGCAGGATTTTTTCGGAGCGCAATTCATCGCGCCGGTGGATCAGCGTCACATCGTCGGAATGGTTGGTCAGATACAGCGCTTCTTCGACCGCGGTATTGCCGCCGCCGATGACAGCGACCTTCTTGCCGCGGTAGAAGAACCCGTCACAGGTCGCGCAGGCTGACACGCCCTTTCCGCCCAGTTCCTGTTCGCCCGGCACGCCCAGCCACTTGGCCTGCGCGCCGGTGGAAATGACCAGCGTTTCACCAATGTAGATATCGCCGCTGTCGCCGATTGCCTTGTATGGTGGGCCATTCGCCAGATCGACTTCGACAATCGTATCCCACATCATCCGCGTGCCGACATGTTCGGCCTGTTTCTGCATCTGTTCCATTAGCCACGGGCCCTGAACGACATCGGCAAACCCAGGGTAATTTTCTACATCGGTGGTGATGGTCAGCTGGCCGCCGGGCTGAAGGCCCTGCACCACGATCGGTTCCAGCGCCGCGCGGGCGCCGTAAATGGCCGCCGACAGTCCGGCGGGACCGGAACCGATGATCAGCATACGGGTGTGATGAGTTGCCATTAATTCGTCCAATTTTCCAAAATTCTGGCGGCATCTCCGGAGGGGCGCCGCTTTGAGAACGTGAATGCCTATCTGGTTACGCTTCGATCAGGTGCAAGCGCAAGGCGTCGCGCCGCGCTCCGTCAACCTCCAGCACATCGGCGAGGAACGCGTCGAGAGAACCATGTTCGCTCTCCACAGCTTTGCGCATGGCGACCAGATATCGCGCATCGACGCCCATCAGGACGCGAATGGTCGAATCCTCGATCGACCCCCATTTTTCGCGAATGGCGTGTGCGCCGGCAGCGACCCGTGCATCCAGATCGCCCGCGGTGTTGGTCAGCAGAAAATCCTCCATCGCATCGTCGGGATGCACACCCACAGCGTGGTGCAGCAGGGCAACCGTCATTCCGGTGCGGTCCTTGCCTGCCAGGCAATGGACCAGGCTGGCCCCTTTTCCCTCGGCCAAAGCCACGAAATATTGCCGCATCACCGCGATCAAGGGCGTGCGAAACGGGAGCTTGGAATAGAGCGCTTCCATCTTGGCATGGGCTGCTGCCTCATCCAATGCACCACCGGCTGCTTCGACATGCGGGGCCAGCGCGGCGGTTTCGCCGTCGTAAAACAGCACCTCGCCGCTGAATTCGTCCGGCCGCCGGCAGGGATATCTCGCCCGCTCGCTATTCCCGCGCATGTCGATCACATGTTTGAGGTCGATGGCAGCGATTTTGGCCAGATCGTGATCGTCAGCGTCGCAATGCTGGCCTGAACGAAACAGCAGCCCGCGCTTAATCCTCCCCTCGCCCGCACGATATCCGCCGTAATCGCGAAAATTATGGACGCCGGTCAGATCGAGGACTCGCGACTGTGTTTTGGTTGAAGTGGTCATAGCCGTTCGCTTGCCAGCACCCTGCGGGCGGCACAACACCCTTTTCCTCCTGCACTGCGTACTATTCCCTAATCGCCTGTTCGGCCGGAATTAGGCGCACATGGTTAATGGCAGCGGCGAAGGAGAATTCGCATCGCCTGCATTCTG
>JBFEKH010000004.1:0-70814 GCA_041552775.1 Allopontixanthobacter sp. | reverse complement strand
GCGACCTTTGAAACAGCTTTCTCAGGGCGCGATTTGATATTGCTGGCAGGGGGGCTGTTTCTACTTTGGAAGGCAACAAAGGAAATCCATCATTCGATGGAGCCCGAAGATGACTCGGGCCACCTGCTGGACAAGACACCCGGAATTGCAGCAGCTGCGACTGCCACCTTCGGCGCGGTAATCTTGCAAATCATTGCCATCGATTTGGTCTTTTCTATTGATTCCATACTTACGGCCGTCGGTATGACTGATGACATACCCATCATGGTTGCAGCGGTGATTATCACAGTTGGTGTGATGATGTTGGCAGCAGACCCGTTGGCAAAATTTATCGAAAAGAACCCAACGCTAGTGATGCTGGCGCTGGCCTTCCTAGTCATGATCGGACTTGTGCTAATTGCCGACGGTCTCGGCTTTCATGTGCCGAAAGGGTATATCTATGCAGCGATGGGTTTCTCGGTCGGTGTGGAAATGCTCAATGTTGCGCAACGGAACCGGAGAATGAGGGCGAAAGGCAAGCAAGCCTAATTTTTCCGGGATGGCCGAAATATCAGCCTTCCACTCAATGGCAGCCATTATATTGAGGCGGTAGCCATGATTGGAGCGGACTATCGTCCGCCCGCCATTGTCATAAGCTGCTACTTGGGAAGGAAATACGGGAAAGGCCCGGAGCGGTGTGCTCCGGGCCTTCGTATTTGAGCCGGCTGAAGCCGGGTATTACCGCAGCAGCGACAATACGTTCTGCTGGCTTTGGTTGGCCTGGCTCAACATGGCGGTGGATGCCTGGCTGAGGATCTGGGCCTTTGCCAGCGCGGTCGATTCTGCCGAATAGTCGGTATCCACGATCCGCGAACGGGCGTCCGACAGGTTTGTCTGGTTGGTCGTCAGGTTGCTGATCGCCGATTCCAGGCGGTTCTGTCCGGCACCCAGTGATGCCCGGGTCGCGCTGACGTTATCAAGCACTGCATCGACATTGGTGATCGTCGTTGCTGCCAGGACGGCGGTGTTCACATCCAGCGCGGTTGCCGTCAGTTTCGTCCCGTCAACGCCCTTGCTGACAAGAGCTACAGTGTCAGTTGCCTTGGCACCCGTGGCGATGTTGACGGTCACATCGGTACCGCTCACTTTGCTGAACAGCGTCACGCCATTGAACGTGGTGTTGGTGAGGACATCGTCGATCTGAGCCTGCAGCTGGTCGACTTCAGCGTCCATATAGCCGCGATCGGTCGCATCGTAGGTACCGGTCTTCGACTGGACAGCCAGTTCGCGGACACGCTGCAGCATGTTGGTGACTTCTTCCAGCGCGCCTTCTGCGGTCTGCGCCAGGGCGATGCCATCATTGGAGTTGCGGATCCCCTGGTTCATCGCGCGGATGTCCGAAGTCATCGTGGTGGAAATGGCTAGGCCGGCGGCGTCGTCTTTCGCGCCGTTGATACGCTTGCCGGTGGAAAGGCGTTCCATTGCCTGACCCAGCATCTTGTCTGCGGACATTGCGGCATTGGCGGATTTGAGTGCGCTGATGTTTGAATTGATAACAGCCATGAGAGTTTTCCTTTGTTGAATAATAGGGTGCTCAAAAGAGCAAGACATTCGTTACAACCAGGCACCGTGCCGCAGCTGTCCCCCAATAGATCGACCATGCAGCAGTGAAGTTAAGCGCACTCCAAACCGCTTCGACCATTTTTGCGGGGACTGCGCATAGGTAGTTGCACTAAGCATTAAATTACCGCTTCGTTGGCCGTTGCGGCCCCAAATGGCCCCTCAAACAAGGTTAACAGGGGGCAAAAATGCCAGACATCCGGATCAACGCGGCTTGCGAAAAAAAACATGCACCGCTCGCAAGAATTGCTGCAGGAGCGCTAGAATTACTGCCCACCAGCGGCACATTATTTATCGCGGATGCCGATTGCCCGCCCGATGCCCGTCGCAGCGGGGACCGCACCGTCAGCCTTGCCGCAGGCCCGCAGGCCAAGATTGAGCGGATCGGACGCGGCAGTACCGCCATCACCTACGAAAATACCCATTCACTTGCTGCGCGGGCCGCCATCATCGCCGCTGGTGCCATGCCCGGAACCCCTGTTTGTGCCGATCCGGGCAGCTTGGCGCTGTTGGCCCTGGCCCAGCGGGTCGCGGCCAGCAATATTCCGGTCCTGATCGACGGCCCTACCGGTACCGGCAAGGAAGTGCTGGCCCGCTTCATCCATGAAAATAGCGCGCGCAAGGACGGCCCGTTCGTGGCGATCAATTGCGCGGCCATGCCCGAAGCCATGCTGGAGGCGATGCTGTTCGGCCATTTGAAGGGCGCCTTCACCGGCGCTGCCCAAGCGAGCGAGGGTTTCTTCCGCGCTGCCGATGGCGGCACCTTGCTGCTGGACGAAATCGCCGAGATGCCCATCGGGCTGCAGGCCAAGCTGCTGCGCGCATTGCAGGAAGGCGAAGTGGTGCCTATCGGCGCGACCATGCCGATACCCGTCGATGTACGGATTGTCGCCTGCGCCAACCGCGACTTGCCGACCGAAGTTGCCGAGGGCAGGCTGCGCCCTGACCTTTATTACCGGCTCAACGTATTCCCGCTCAGCCTGGCTGCGCTGCGCACCCGCCCGGGCGATATCGCGCCGCTCGCTTTCACGATGGCGCTGCGTCATGGTCCGCAGTCAGGCATGGTTCCATGGATCAGCGACGCCGCATTGGACAAGCTGAACGCCCACACCTGGCCCGGCAATATCCGCGAACTGGAAAACGTCATTCGCCGCGCATTGCTGCTGTGCGGCGATGCGACGCAGATCGAACCACAGGACATTGTGTTCGATGCCCCCGCGCGGGTTCTGCCCCGACATGACGCTGCGCCCGCTGCACCCTATCAGCGCAGCGCCGACACCGGCTCAGCCAAGCTTTCCAGTGTCGTGCGCCATTCGGAAGCCGATGCGATCTTTGCCACGCTGGCGGAATGCGGCGGTCACCGCCTGCACGCTGCCAAGCGGCTTGGTATTTCGGAGCGCACATTGCGTTACCGGCTCGCCAGCCTGCGTGATGCCGGGATGATGAAACAGCCCGCCTATGCGGGGGCAGCACAATGAGCGTTGTCAGCGGAATAGGCGGCGCTGGCGGCGGGGTGCAGGATATAATTGCCCTTCGCCAGCAGATCATCGACCGGTCCAGTGCATTGCAGGATTTGCGCATTGAAACCCCCGGAGCAGGGAGCATCGGCGGCGGTGCCGAAAAGCCGTCCGGCGGCGGTTTTGCCGACAGCCTGCAAAGCGCGCTGGCCAGTGTAAACGACACCCAGATCCGCGCATCCGACATGACCGAAGGGTTCGAACGCGGGCAGGTAACCGATGTCGCGCAGGTCATGTTGGCGCGGCAGGAAGCAGGCGTGGCGTTCGAAGCCACGCTGCAAGTGCGCAACAAATTGCTGTCTGCCTATCAAGATATCATGCGGATGGGGGTCTGATAGATGGCCCAGGACACTAATCTACCGGTGGCAAACAGCGAAATGTCATTTCTGCCCGGACAAGGAAGCGTGGGGGAACGGGCGCGCGCGTTTCTGGCCCAGCCAGCGGTTCGCAAGAGCTTGCCGATGGCGGTTGGCTTGGCCGCGGTTGCCGGGTCGGCATTGTTATACATGGCGCTGGCCAGCGGTCCGCAACGCATTCTTTACAGCAGCCTCAACGATGGCGAACGGGCCGAAGTGGCCGCCGCCCTGGATCAGGGCGGCATTTCCTACCAGATCGACAGTGGCACCGGGGCGCTGACCGTGGGCGAGGACGATGTCTATCGCGCGCGGATGCTGGTTGCCAGCGATGGCGGACTAGCCGCACCCGAAAGCACTGCGCAAATGCTGGACGCCATCCCAATCGGTTCCAGCCGCACGTTGGAAGGCGAACGGCTGCGCAATGTGCGCGAACGCGAATTGATGATGACCATCGCTGAAATCGATGGGGTGGAATCTGTCCGGGTTCATCTGGCGCAGGCGGAAAAATCGGTTTTCGTGCGCGAAGCTACGGCTCCGAGCGCATCCGTAATGGTCCGCATGGCGCGGGGCCGCAGTCTGGGTGACAGCCAAGTAACCGCCATCGTCAGCCTGGTAGCAGGCTCGGTCCCCGGCATGACACCGGACATGGTCCGCGTGGTGGATCAGCACGGCCAGCTCTTGTCGGATCGCAATGCCGGGGACGGTGCGGCGCTGGAACTGCAGGCTGGATATGAAGAAAAACTGCGCGCGCAAATCGCGCAATTGCTGGTGCCGATGCTGGGGGAAGGCAATTTTTCCAGCGAAGTGCAGGTCGAACTCGACATGAATGACACCACTTCCGCGCGCGAATCTTATGAGAAGGACGGGTCGATACGTTCTGAAACCAGCCGCGAGTCCACCCAGACTGGCGGCAAGCAAGCGGGCGGGGTACCGGGAGTCCTGGCCAACACGCCGCCGCCAGAAACCGTGATCGGTACTCCCGGCCAACAAGCGCCAGCAGCAGGCGGCGAGACCGGTCCGTCGAGCGGCGAAAGCAGCGCCCAGCGGACCTATGCGCTCGGCCGCGAAGTCGCCGTATCCACCACTTCGGCGGGGGGTGTGAAGCGCATTTCCGTCGCTGTTGCCCTCAGTGCGGAAGCAATGAAGAAAATCGCCCCCGCCACTGAAGCCCAGGTCCAGAAACTGGTGGCTTCGGCGGTCGGCGCAAATCCTGACCGCGGGGACGAAGTGACAGTCATGAAGGGCACCTTCGATCCGGTCATGCTTGAAGAATTGCCGTTTTACGAAACCGCCTGGTTCGCCATGGTGGTTCGCAACGCGGTGGCACTGATCGCAGTTATTCTGGCATTGCTGTTCGGAATCCGCCCGCTGATCAAGGCAGTCGGGAAACGCAAATCCGATCAGGCCAGTGCAGGTGAGGACGATGTGGAGCGCGGCGGACAGTCTGCGGTCATCGACCTTAAGGCAGCCCCGGTCAATCCGGCAACACTGCGCGAACAAGTCAGCCTCGCCCAGAAACTGGCTGCCGAACAGCCGGACCGCGCCGTCGTGGCGCTGCGCCGGATGCTCGCCGCGCCATCGGCGGATGAAGCAATGGGCAAAACGGCATGATCCAGGAAGCCGTCAACACCGACCACGGCCTGAGCGAAACCCAGCACGCCAGCATCATCCTGATGCTGCTCGATGATGCACAGGCCACGCAAATCCTTGCTCGGTTGGAACCTGAAGAGCTGACCCAGCTGGGACGGACCATGTCCGACCTTGGCGAAATCGGGCCGGACGGGATCGCCAGCGCCATTGCCGGGTTCATCTCGCAAGCTGACAAGCAGGATTTGCCTGTCCGTAACCGGATGGGCCGTTTTCGCAATGCGATGACGCAGGCTGTCGGCGAGGTGAAGGCGGACAGCCTGCTGCAACGCATTGCGCCCGAAGCGCAAAATCATTCTATCGAACTGGCCCGCTGGCTGGCGCCGGATGTTCTTGGCCCGATGATCGAAACCGAGCAACCGCAGGTCATCGCCGTGCTGTTGCTGCTGTTGGAAACCGATCAGGCTGCGCAATTGCTGGCCGAATTGCCGGATTACATGCAACCGGCGATCGTGGAACGGATTGCCCGGCTTGGCCCTGTGTCGCCCCATGCGGTGACCATGCTCAACCAGATGCTGGCCGACACCCTCGAGCGGCAATTCGGACAAAAGGCCCTGTCCATGGGCGGCCCGCGTCATGCAGCCGAGATGATCAACCAGGCACATTCTTCCGTCGAACGGCTGGTGATGCCAGCCATCGGCGAGAGGGATGCCGATCTGGCAGCTGCAATCGAGGCCGAAATGTTCAAATTCGACATGATCACCTCGCTTGAACCGTTGCAGATGGGCCGATTGCTGCGCGACATCGACAGCGAAGTGCTGATCGATGCTCTCAAGGGCCTCAGCGAAGAAGAACGCGAACCGGTGTTTGCCGCCATGTCACAGCGCGCAGCCGAAGGCGTCCGCGACGAAATCGCGGAACGCGGCCGTACGAAACTCAGCGCAGTCCAGGCCGCACAGCAGGTCATGATCGACGAAGCCCGCCGACTGGCGGAAAGCGGCGAAATTGTCCTGTCCGGCGGGGCAGGGGATGCTGATTATGTTTAATCCCTCCCGGCTGGATGGCGATGGATCGTCCGGAGCGGCAGGGTGGATTGCCCTGCTCGGTGACAAACAGGGTTTCGTTGCCGACCCCCGTTACGGCGCGCGCGGCGAATCGCTGCAGGAGCCGCCGGTTATGGCCGTGGCGGACGGCGCAGACGAGCAGGCGATTGCATTCGCCAAAGGCCGCGAACAAGGCCTCGCCGAAGCAGCTGCTGCGGCAGGGCAGGCTGCGGTCGAGCGGCGCAGGCTCGGTTCGGGCCTACGCCGGATGGATGAAGAAATGACCGAGCAGCTTGGCCGCGAGCTAACCGAAACGATTGTAGCCTTATGCGAAGCCACACTTGCTCCGATGGCACTCGACCACTCGCTGCTGGCGGGACGCTGCGAGAAAGCGGCGGCGCTGCTGGGCGCGCGTTCTGTTGGCCAGATGCTGTATCTGCATCCGCAGGACATCCCGGAGCTGGACGATGATTTTACCGCGCATTGGGACATTAGAGCCGATCCGGCGCTCGAGCGCGGTTCGCTTCGCATTGAAAGCGCCGACGGCGGGATAAGCGATGGCCCGGCCCAGTGGCGCGCCACTCTGGCGGAGGGGCTCGGCCTGTGCTGAATGTCCTTGCCCGCCAGACTGCCGCGCTCAAGCAAGTGCCCATTGCGATTGGTCCGCGGCGTTTTGGCCGGGTGCATTCATGCGACGGCGGCCTGATCGAAGTATCCGGCCTGCCGGTCCCTATAGGTACCATCTGCCGCGTTGAGACGAGTGTTTCCGCCCATGACCCTGCCGATCATCCTTGTGCCGAGGTCATCGGATTTCGTGACCGTTTCAGCCTGATGGTGATGCTGGGGGATACTGCCCTGCTGCAACCCGGTGCGATCGTGCGCGCAGAAGGAGAGCCCGGAATGGTTGCTGTTGGCGAGGCATTCCTGGGCCGCGCCGTCGATGCCACCGGCTCGCCGATTGACCGCGGAGGGCCGATCCGTGCGCCTGCGCGCTGGCCGCTTGGCGGGCACCGTGA
Organism: Allopontixanthobacter sp.; assembly: GCA_041552775.1. Classification (GTDB taxonomy): domain Bacteria; phylum Pseudomonadota; class Alphaproteobacteria; order Sphingomonadales; family Sphingomonadaceae; genus Allopontixanthobacter. Next base: position 63,696 of record JBFEKH010000004.1, on the reverse strand, counting down.
AGGCGCGCTGGAGCGGGCATCCGTGGCGGAACCTTTCGATTGCGGGGTGCGCGCGATCAATGCGCTGACTACTCTCGGTATTGGACAGCGCGTCGGCATTGTCGCCGGGTCCGGCGTCGGCAAATCCGTCTTGCTGGATATGATCGCCGGCGGCTGCGAGAGCGATATTGCGATTGTCGCTTTGATTGGCGAGCGCGCACGCGAAGTGTCCGACTTCGTTTCGCGTCATATGACCGGGTCGATGCGCCGCCGCATGGTGATCGTGGCGGTGCCGGCAGACCAGGCCGCCAATTTGCGGCTGCGCGGGGCACAATTCGCCACCGCATTGGCCGAATATTTCCGCGCGCAGGGCAAGCGTGTGACACTGATCATGGACAGCCTGACCCGGGTCGCCCATGCGGCGCGCGAAATCGGCCTGTTGCTGGGCGAACCGGGTGCCGCGCGCGGATATCCGCCCTCCGCACTTGCAACCATCACCAAGCTGGTGGAACGGGCCGGGAATTCCGGCACCAGCGGCGGGGCGATCACCGGTATCTACACCGTTCTGGCGGATGGCGACGATCATGACGATCCGGTGGTCGATACGGCCCGTGCAATTCTGGACGGGCATATCGTCCTGTCGCGCGAACTGGCGCAGCAGGGCCAATACCCCGCCATCGATGTGACCACTTCGCTCAGCCGAGTAATGGACCACGTAACCAGCCCGGAACATCAGTCCCTCGCCCGCGAGTTCCGCAGCCTGGCCTCGCTCTATCAGGCGAACCGGGATCTGGTACTAATGGGGGCATACCGCGAAGGCGCCGATCCTGAAGTAGACCGCGCGATTGCCATGCATGGCATCATGCGCACATTCCTGATGCAGCGATCCGATGAACATTTCGCGCTGGACGAATGCGTTGCGGCGCTGCGTGAAAATCTCAGCCTTTGAACGCAGCCAAAAATCGGCTCCGCCGCCTGCAGCGGCTGGAAAGAATTCGCGACATTGCGCGGATCGAAGCGCTAGAGCGTGCCGCTACTGCAGAACGGCAATTCGCCCGCCATGCTGAACTTGCGCGGCGCAGCGATGAACTGGCGCAGGCATTTGCCCAGAGGTGGGAAGCGCAGAGTGGGTCCGACCTGCGCGATCTGCGCAGTTTTCACGCCGGGCTGGAGGGGCTTTCCCGCACCACTTCCCGTGAAAGCGAACAGGCGCGGGTCAGCGCCGATCATCACCGTCTGGATGCCGCTGCCGCCAGCCGCAAGCGAGACCTGGTAAGTGAACAGCTGAGCGCAGCGTCACGCCAAGTGACCAAATGCCGAACAGCAAAACAACTCAGCGAAAAAGCGCATCTGGCACGATCCTTGAATAAGAGCTGACGAAGCCGGCGCGGTGCCGGTCAGCAAAAGGACCGAATGTGCAGTCACTCATTTCCATCGCAGGCCCGACTGGCACCGCATTACCCGCCAAAACCGGCGGAATAGCGGGGCAGGAGGCTGCTGAAATGATGGCAGGATCGGCCGACATTTCCTTCGCCGCGATCCTCCAGCAAGGCATTGCAATGCCTGAGGCTGCAGCAGTGTCCGGCAAGGCGGATTTGCCGGGCGGCAAGGATTTGCCGGATAGCGGCAAAGCTATCGAACCTGCGCTTGATATTTTTCCGGGCGAGCCTGCCGAAACTGCGCTGCCGCGCCCTTCGGCAGAGCCGGTGTCCGGCCAAATCCTGGCGGAGGTCCCCGTCGTTGCAGCGATGATCGTATCGCCGCTGCAACCTGCACCTGAGCTTGGCGATGGGCCTGTCACCACCACGGAAAAAGCGCGGCAAGCAGTACCCACCCCGGTCATTACAAAGTCTGCTCTGAGCGATGTCTCGATCCTGCCAATTTCAGTTTCCGAAATGACGCAGAAGCCGGAACTGCCGGTGATCAAGGTGCCGACGTTCGCAGTGACAAATCCCGACGAGCGCGCGGCCCGGGCAGCCCAGTTTTTGCCCGTACCAGAAGAACAACGGCTGCCAGCCAGGGAAACTATCCAGCGCCGTGCCGCATCGATTGGCCGTGCGGATTTGCTGCTGGTCCCGCAGGCCGTTCCCATGCCCGGCGTTGCGACAAGCGCATTGCTGCCGGCGGAAGGCGCGGCTCCGGCCATGCAGATATCATTCGCAAATCTGGGCCAAATTGCCGCTTCGCAGGGTCAGGGCGCTGATCTTTCCGCGCAGCAACCCCGCGATTTTGGTGCCCTGATTGACCGGCTCGTATCCTCGCGCGATGCCGCTGCACCGGCAGGCGGAGGCACAGTGCGGATCGCACTACCCCATAGCGAATTCGGTGCGGTGGCGATGCGGTTCGACCAAAGCGGCGGCAATCTGGCGATTGGTGTCAGCAGCGCGGACCCGACCTTCGCACCCGCTGTGCGCGCCGCGATGGCAGGCGAATTGGCGCAGAATGACCAGCCCAAAGATCAAACGCGTGATCAAGCCAAAGAACAACAGCGCGCGCAGGGCCAGAGCGCCGACACTGCCGGGGGTAATTCGACGAACGGCCAATCGCAATCACGCGGCAATCCTGAGGCCCGCGGGCCCAGTCAATCGCCTACGCAGTTCGTGCGCGGCGAGGACCCCCGCGCAGATCAATCTTCCACCGAAGCGCAACATGCCCGCCCGGCTAATGGGCGCGGCCTTTACATCTGATCATACGAAAGAGCGATATCATGTCCAAACCAGTCCCATCCGAAATCGAGCCCAGGAAAAAGGGCAATAAATTGAAAATCCTGCTCGCCGTAGTGGTGCTGCTGGGTGCCGGCGCAGGCGCGGCCTTCGGCGCAAGTTCGATGGGCCTGCTTGGCGGCGCTGAAGCCGAGAAGGGCCCCGATCTGCCGCAATTGGTCCGCAAGGGACATGAGGACCCTTATGCTGTAGGCATCAAGGGCGAGGAAGGCGGCGCCGAACCCATGGATGGCGAAGGCGGCAGCGAATACCGCACGACATATTATTCGTTCGAAGAAACCTTCACCTCCAACCTCAAGGATTCCCCGGCGCTGATCCAGGTCAGTCTTGCGGCATCGACCCGCTATGACGGGCGCGTGCTCATCTGGCTGAAGAAGCATGATCTGGCGCTGCGGTCTGCGGTTCTGATCGAACTGGCGAACACCCCGGAAGAACAGGTCTATTCCGTCGAAGGTAAAGCCAAGCTGCAGAAGCAGCTGACCGCGACAATCAACCGGGTCCTGACCGAACGCGAAGGTTTTGGCGGGGTCGATGCGATCTATTTTCGCGGGTTCCTCGTCCAGTGAAGCCGAACCATGATTTCGTGGCTGAGCGGCCACTGGCGCAGCATTGTGCGGAATTGGTGCCTCCGGCCATGCCGGAGCGTGACCTGTTGGCAGATTACAGCGCATTGGCGCGAGATATCGCAGCCGAACTGGCCGGGGGTATGGCCAGCGTTGCCAGCGGCGGGGCAATCTTGGTAACCTGCGGCGAGCCTGGCCGGATGAACACGACCGCATTTCTCAACCGGTCCGACAGCCAGACCGCGCATTGCGTGATCGATCTGCCGGGCACCGGGATGATCCTGTTTTCGGTAGGGCATGGAACCGCGCTGGCGTTGACGGATCGCGCCTATGGGGGAACCGGAGAAATACCCGAGCCCCTACCGGCCAAGTTGCCGATTTCTGCAGACATGACGCTCCACCAGTTGGAGGCTACCTGGTGCGCGGGATTGGGCAAGGTCCTATCCACCGGCACACCGCCGCAAATTGCCCGGCGCGGGGGCGATCTGGGCCGGCTCGATCCGTTTCGCGGACAGGCCGAATGTGTGCATGTCGAAATTTCCGTGGCGCAGGATGATCATGTGCCCTGGGCGATCACGCTCTCTGCGTCATTGCCTGATTTGCGGCGCCTGGTGGATCGGCACTGCCAATCCGCCGGGCAGGCTGCGGTGGTGAATGCCGCCAATGATCCGATGGCTACTCCGTTTGGCGAAGTGCCGTTGTCCGCGCGCGCCGTGTTGGCGCAGATGCCTATCTCGCTTGCTCGTGCGTCAGCGCTGGCCCCCGGGGATATAATCCCGCTCGCGCTTGCCCGCGAAGTACCGCTGCAGATCGGCGGCCTGACCATCGGCCTTGGCACGGTAGGCGCGCTGGATGACCGGGTCGCGCTGCAGATTACGCGTCCATTTCCGCTCTGAATTTCCAAAATGATCGAAGGAACCACACCATGACCAAATCCGGCCTAGACTTGCTGCGCAATGTCGATGTCTGCCTGTCCGTCGAACTCGGCCGTAGCAATATGAAACTGAAGGATATCCTTGCCCTTGGCCCGGACAGCGTGGTCCAGCTGGACCGGCTGACCGACGAATTGCTGGACGTCTATGTCAACGGCAATGCCATCGCGAAGGGCGAGATCGTGGCCCAGGGCGGCCGCTTTGCCCTCAAGATCGTGGAGTTGGCAGGCGATGAACACGCCGACGCTGCTGCGCCGGACATGCAGATGCAGGCGGCTTCCTGATGCTCTGGTATGTCGTCAAATTGCTGCTGATGCTGCCGCTGCTGGCGGGCCTTATCTGGGGCAGCCTGTGGGTCACCAAACGGCTGCAGGCGCGGATGAACCAACCCGGCCGCACGCGCATTACGCGCCTGATCGAAACCACCATGCTCGCGCCCGGCGTCAAGCTGGCGGTGGTCGAATTCCATGGCCGTGAAATTCTGATCGGAAGCACGCGGCACGGGCTGACGCGGTTGGCCGAAGCACCCGCCAAACCGATTTCAAGCGAGACTGAACATGGTTAATTCCGCCTTTAAATTGGCCTGCCTGCTGCTTGGGATCGCCCTGCTGGCTCTGCCCGATATCGCATTGGCGCAGGCCGCCACACCCGGCGTATCGGGCGCACTCGACCGCGCGCTGGGCGCTGCGGGCGGCGGGCAGCAAGCACCGCTGACGCTGTCGCTGCAACTGCTCGTCATCATGGGCCTGCTGACCATCCTGCCAGCCCTGGTGTTGATGATGACCAGCTTCACCCGGATCATCGTGGTGCTGTCGATCCTGCGCCAAGCGCTGGGCTTGCAGCAATCACCGCCCAACCAGGTATTGATCGGGCTGTCGCTGTTTCTCAGCATGTTCATCATGGCGCCCACGCTGGAGCGGGTGAACACCGTAGCCATCGAACCCTACGCCGCCGGAACCTTCGGCGCGGAGCAGGCAATCGAAGCGGCGGGCGGCGAATTTCACAAATTCATGATCCGACAGACCCGGCAGGCCGACCTCGCGATGTTCGCCGATATTGCCGATGTCGGCGAATTCGAAAACCCGCAAGCGGTGCCGTTTTCCATCCTGTTGCCCGCCTTTGTAACCAGCGAACTCAAGACCGCGTTCCAGATCGGCTTCATGCTGTTCCTGCCGTTTCTGGTGATCGACCTGGTGGTGGCCAGCGTGCTGATGTCGCTCGGCATGATGATGCTGTCCCCGACCATCGTCTCGCTGCCGTTCAAACTGCTGCTGTTCGTGTTGATCGACGGGTGGAGCCTGCTGATGGGCAGCCTCGCCATGAGCTTTGCATAGGGGATATCGCAACATGCCGGACAATTCTGCAAACCTGCTGGCGCTCGCCGATCAGATGCTGTGGGTCACCGCACTGGTCGCCGCGCCGATCCTGCTGGCGGCGCTGGGCGTTGGCCTGTTCATCGGGGTGGTCCAAGCGGCTACTTCGGTCAATGAACAGACATTGACCTTCGTACCCAAACTGGCCGTGATCGCGCTGGTGCTGGTCCTGTTCGGGGCATCCATGATGGGCCTGGTCAGCGATTTCGCGCGCGAGATATTTGCCCAAATCGCGATGATCTCGCGATGATATCCCGGTGATTTTGCGATGAGTGCGATTGATTTCGGGACTGGCCTGGGTGCCTATGAAGCCGACCTGTGGCGTCTGATTTTCATCATGACGCGGATCGGTGCTGCCTTGCTGGCGGCGCCGATCTTCGGTGCGATGAGCATTCCGGTGCAAGTCCGCATTGCCATGGCAGGGGCCATCGCAGTTTTCGTGATGGCATGGAGCCCCGGCGGCTCCCCCGTGCAGACCCCTGAAGAATTGCTGTCGGTCGCGGGCTTCACCGCGTTGGTCGGCGAAGCAGTGATCGGCGCTGCGATGGGCTTTACGCTGCAATTGAGCTTTGCCGCGCCGCTGATTGCGGCCGAGCAGATCGCCGGCGGAATGGGGATGGCGATTGCTACCGCTGTCGACCCAAATTCCGGCGGCCAATCGGGCGCGCTGGGGCAATATTTCACCGTGGTGCTGACCCTTATTTTCCTGGCCGTGGGCGGGCATCTGCTGTGGCTGCGGCTGGTGATCGAAAGCTACACCGTGTTCCCGCCGGGCGGCGAGTGGTTTGGCGCAGGCCGTGCCTGGATGATCGTGGATTTTGCCGCGCAGACCTTCACCACCGCCGTGGCAATCGCGCTGCCGGTAATGCTGGTCCTGTTTACGGTACAATTGGTGACCGGGGTGCTCAGCCGGTCTGCCCCGTCGCTCAACCTGTTTGCGCTTGGCCTGCCTGCCGGAGTGCTGGCAGGCATCGCAGCGCTGATCATCGCGTCCCCCTTTACCAGCGAGCAATTCGTCCTGCTGTCTTCAACAGCCATCGACCACGTCGGCGCAGTGGTCAGCGGATAGGGTCCAGGCGATGAGCGAAGATACTGGCGAGAAGAGTTTTGCCCCAACCCAGAAGCGCAAATCGGATGCGGCGAAGAAGGGCGATGTGCTGCGGTCCAAGGAATTGGGCACCGCAGTAGGCGTGTTCGCCGGTGCGGTGTGGCTGCGTTATGGCGGACCGTGGCTGATGGACAGCCTGCAGGAAATTGCCCGTAGCGGTTTCACCTTTCGCCGATCGGAAATCGAGCATTTCGAACCCGGACAGACCATGACCGCAGCGATGATCGGGGTTCTCGTCCCCCTGCTGACACTGGGCTTTCTGGTCATGGCAGCAACGGTCGCGTCGCAATTGATGTTCGGCGAAGGGCGGTTCGTTGCTGGGAACATGGCACCCAAGGGATCGCGGCTCGATCCGGTCAAGGGACTGGGTCGGATATTCGGCCCGACCGGGCTCATCGAACTGGGCAAGAGCATCCTGAAACTCGCGCTGCTGGGAACGCTGGCATGGTGGTGGGGAAAGTCCCATTTCTACGAGGTCATCGGTCTTGGCCGGGGTGAGTTGGTCGGGCAATTGGGTGCGGCATGGCAGCTGATCACCGGGCTGCTGATGGTCCTTGCCGTGGGGCTGGGCCTGATCGCCATGGTCGATTTCCCGATCCAGTGGATCCGCTGGATGGGGCGCCTGAAAATGAGCCACCAGGACATGCGAGATGAATCCAAGTCTACCGAAGGATCACCCGAAAAGCGCGCCGCAATCCGCAACCGGCAGCGGCAACTGGCCATGGGCGGTGTGGCCAAGGCGATGGGCGACGCGCAATTCGTGCTGACCAATCCGACGCATTTTGCTGTCGCGATGGCCTATGATCCGGCGCTCGCCAATGCACCGATCGTGCTGGCCAAGGGGCGCGGGGACAAGGCGCTGGCCATCCGTGAACTGGCCGGCGAGCGCGGCCTGCCGACGCTGGAATATCCGGCATTGGCGCGGTCGGTCTATTTCACCACTCGCGAAAACCAGGTCATCCGGGCAGAGCTGTATGGCGCGATTGCCAGCATCCTGGCATTCGTCCTGTCGCTCAAGCGCGGAGAACAGCCGGTCCGCCCCCGGATTGAATTGCCGCCCGGCATGACTTTCGATGTGGACGGAAAAACCGTCTGACGGCTATTTTGGTCTTAATCCTGTCCGCGCACAGCCGTCCTTGGCAGCATGGAAACATCAACTTCTTCGATAGTCAGCGCCCTTGGCAGTGGCAGCGGCGTGGACATGGTCAAACTGGCCAGCGATCTTGCCGCGGCGCGCTTCGCCGGGCGCGTCCAGCAGCTGGAAAGCAAGAGCGAACAGCTCGACACCAAGATTTCTGCAGCTTCATCGCTGCGCAGCCAGCTATCGCTGCTGTCGAATGCGCTGGGCGACCGGATCCGTAATGGCGATCTGGCTCCGCAGGCGACTATCGGTAATTCTTCGGTTGCTTCTGTAACCGCCGCGGCGGGCGCCCGTACTGCCAGTTCCTATACGCTCGAAGTCGAGCAATTGGCCAGCGCGCAAACCTTGGCCAGCAAAGCCTATGCTTCCAGCGGCGCAGCGGTTGGTGAAGGGATGCTGACGATCAGCTTCGGCACGGTCAGTGGCGGCAGTTTTGCAGCCGATGCAGTCCGGGATCCGGTGATTGTGCCAGTTGCTGCTGGGGCCACGCTGGACGAGATCGCAGCCAGCATCACCGCCAGCGGATCGGGCGTCAGCGCCTATGTCGCAAATGGCCCGGCTGGCGCGCAATTGGTGTTCAAGGGCGCGGACGGTGCGGCCAACGGCTTCATCGTGGAAGGCACCGGCGCCAGCGCCAGCGGTGCGCCGGCAAATGCCCAACCCGGCAATATCGATTATCTCAATTGGACGCCAGCGGTTGATACTGGCGAACTGCGCCAGAGCGCGCAGGACGCATTGTTCAAATTCGACACCATTTCGATGACCTCAGCCAGCAACCGAGTGGAGGATCTCCCCGGCGGCCTCAGCCTGAATCTGACCGGTACCAATGTCGGCGCGCCGACCCGGATCGGTTTCGCGCAAGGTACCGGCGCGGTGCAGGGCGTGATGGGCGATTTCGTGGCTGCGCTGAACGATATTGCGGCCAATCTGCGCGAAACCGCCGATCCGCTCAACGGCGAACTTGGCAGCGATCCCGGCGCCCGGGCCCTGAAACGGGCGATGTCCGGTCTTGCGGGCGCCGTGGTCATGCCGAATGCCGCCCCCGGCGAGCCGCGCACCCTTGGCGATCTGGGCCTCGCTATCAACCGCGACGGGACGTTCCGCCTTGACAGCGACCGGCTGAATGCCACGATGGCTGATAATTCCTCCGCCGCAAATGCGATGTTCACCACCGGCCTGTTCGGCGTCTATGCGACGATGGACAAACTCTCGCGCGAGATGGGCGTGGCCGGCAATCCGGGTAGCCTGGCCGGTTCGGTCGCGCGTTACACCAACTCGGCGCAAAGGATCGGCGAGCAGCTTGCCAAGATCACCGAACAACAGGACGCGCTGCGGATGCAATTGACCACGCAGTTTGCTCGGACGGATCGGAACGTCGCCGCTTCGCAATCGACCCTGTCATTCCTGCAAAACCAGATTGCCGCATGGAATGCGGATCGGGGTTGAGATGCTCGCTCCCTCTAACCCAAAGTCCGCGTATCGCCGGGTGGAACGAGATGCCGCGATCCTCGGGTCCGACAGCCGCGCGTTGACGCTGCTTTGCTTTGACGAGCTGACCTCTTCGCTCGCAAGCGCGCTTCATGCCGATCGGCGCGGGTCGTTCATCCAGCGGGGCGAGGCGCTGCTGCGGGCCAGTTCGGCGCTGTCTGCATTGCAGGCAGGAACCGATCCCGGACACCCCCTGGCCGGCGCGATGGATGCGATGTTCGGTGCGGCTGAAAGGTCACTGCGGTCGGCGATGGTGCGTTTCTCTCCCGGACCTGTGGAGGCAATCAAGGCCGACTTTACCGACATTCGCGCTGCAATGTCCGCGTCGTAACCCGCGCCGCAGTCTGCTCGATTTCTAAATTGCAGCAGGACTGGGGTATTATACCTAGTCGCCGAAGACCCAATTTCAGTTGTTGATCCGGCATTACGACGCCCGAACATGCGATTGAAATGCCGCTATCAGGTAACTGAGGGACGCAGCGATGCAATTTTTTCGGGCGATTGCTCGTCTCAGGAACCGGCGAGGATGCCCCGCAGGAGGATATCCGTGATGTCGGCCTGAGACTAACGCCCGGATATCTGGCGCTTGCCCTGATGGTGGTTACGCTCGAGGGAATACTCACGCTGACCCTGGTCCCGGTATTTCTGACCTGGGACGGGTTTCCGGAAATTTCGACATGGGCATTGGGTGTGCTGGCCGGGATCAACCTGCTGTTCACCGGGTTATCGCTGATAATGCTGACGATTGCCGAACGCTAGCAACCCGGGATGTCCTAGGTCGACGCTTCATCAGGCAAGACTAAGCAGCCTGCGGAGAATACGTAATTACTTCGGAACGGCCGCGTTGTCTGTTGAGACCATTCGCCAGCCGCCCGGGAGGTCCTGCGTCATTGTCCGGCCCAGATGCCACAATCTGCCAGTCAGCACCTGACCACCCTGCAACGGGTCATGTCGATGCGGTGACCGTTCCAGTTAGCGACAACGTGTTGGGCCGTTTGATGAATGTGGTTGGCGAAATGGGTGACTGGATCGGCACACTACAGAAAGATACGCCGCGCTGGCCAATCCACCGTATTCCCCGCCGCTGTCCGCGCAATCCGGGGTATCGGACCTCTTCATGACCGGGATCAGGGTCCTCGATCCGCTAGGCCGGCCGCTCGAGAGCAAGGGCGAAATCACGGCGGCCGACTACCTTCCCGCCGAACGTCCAGCACCGGAAATCATCGACCGCGAGCCGATAACCCGTCCGGTCGAAACCGGCAGATTACGCGCGGCGAACGCATTCGCGCCCTGCTATCGCAGCCACCCTTTGCCGTTATGTTCCTGTTTGGTGAGGTTGCCATGTTGCGTGCGCTCGACGCCGGTGTCCTCGCCCGAAGGAACGAAAGGCGGCGTGCGATTGCAATAAGACCAAACCATCTGGCGGGAGACAGATAATGCTGAAGATCAGGCGGGTTCTGATAGATACATATCCAGAGAATACGGCGTTCATGCTGCGCATCGGCAATGGCTATTCGCCCGAGCAGTTCCAGGCGCTGCGCAAGATCAGGATCACCGACGGCGAGCGGGAAATCCTTGCGACACTTGCGCTGGTCGATGACAGCCATATCGTGGCGGCGGGCGAGATCGGGCTGGGCGAACAGGCCTTTCGCCGCATGGATTTGCCCGAGGGGGCCGAGGTCGAGATCGCCCAGGCCAAGCCGCCCGCCAGCCTGGAATATGTCCGCCGCAAGATCGACGGGGACACTTTGGGCGACAGCGAGATCAGCGCGATCATCAGGGATGTCGCGGGGCATCTCTATTCGCCCATGGAAATCGCCGCATTCCTCGTCGCGTGTGCCGGCTTCATGAGCACCGAGGAAACCCTGTCCTTGACCAGGGCAATGATTGATGTCGGTGAACAGTTGAACTGGGATGCCGAACTGGTGGTCGACAAACACTGTATCGGCGGCATTCCCGGCAACCGCACTTCGATGATCATTGTGCCGATCGTGGCCGCGCACGGACTGGTTATCCCCAAGACATCCTCCCGCGCGATCACCTCGCCGGCCGGGACCGCCGACACGATGGAGGTACTCGCCCATGTCGACCTGACCGACCGGCAGATGGCAGACATTGTGGCGCGGGAACATGCGTTCCTTGCCTGGGGTGGGCGGGTGCGATTGTCCCCGGCGGACGATGTCCTTATCTCGGTAGAACGGCCGCTGCGGATCGACACGTTCGAACAGATGGTCGCATCGATCCTGTCGAAGAAGGCTGCAGCGGGCTCCACCCATCTGGTGCTCGATATCCCGGTCGGGCCGACTGCCAAGGTGCGTTCGCAGCGCGATGCAGTCAGGCTGCGGAAAACCTTTGAATATGTCGCCCGCCATATCGGCATCACCACCGATGTCGTCATCACTGACGGATCGCAGCCGGTGGGCCGGGGGATCGGGCCCATGCTGGAAGCGCGCGACGTAATGGCGGTGCTTCACAATGAACAGGATGCGCCGGAGGATCTGCGCGACCACGCACTGCTGCTGGCGGGGCATGTCCTTGACTTCGATCCAGAGCTGAAGGGCGGCAAGGGCTATGCCCGCGCGCTGGAATTGCTTGCTTCCGGCGAGGCACTGGCGGCGATGGAACGGATGATCGCTTCGCAGGGCAAGCAGGAGCAGAAGTTTACACTCGGTATCCACCGCCATGAAGTCCGCGCGCCCAGCAACGGGCGCGTGTCCGCGATAGATTGCGAGATAATCGCACGGATCGCGCGGCTGGCCGGTGCGCCGATGGACAAGGGGGCGGGTATCGATCTATTCCACAAGATCGGCGCGCAGGTCCGGCGCGGTGGTGCGCTGTACCGAATTCACGCCAATTCCGAGACGGGCCTGCGCTTCGCGTGCGAACTGGCGTCCCAGAATTCAGCTTACGAGCTGGCGCAGTGACTGCGGCAATATTCTATTTCGAGGACGCGGCAGAGCCTGCAACCCGACTGGCTGAGCGGCTGGGAATTGCCAGCCGACCGATCACGGTCCATCATTTTCCTGACGGGGAAAGCCGGGTTTGTGTGCCGGTCCCCTTGGGCGCCTATACCGCGATCGTGTACCGTTCGCTCGACCATCCCAACGCCAAGCTGGTGGAGCTGCTGCTGGCAGGTTCGGCATTGCGTGAAAACGGGGCCGACAAACTCGTGCTCGTCGCCCCTTATCTGGCGTATATGCGGCAGGACAAGGCGTTCAATCCGGGCGAGGCGGTAAGCCAGCGCGTGATTGGCAGCGTGATCGCGGATCATTTCGATGCACTGTTTACGCTCGACCCGCATCTCCACCGGATACATGATCTGGCGCAGGCCGTGCCCGGGATCGAGGCGTTCAGCCTGAGTGCTGCGCCCGTCCTGTCTGCCGCGATAGACGCCGCGCGCATGCCGCTGCTGGTTGGTCCAGACCGCGAATCCCGCCAATGGATTGAAACTATTGGCATGCCGCTGGGTCTTGATGTGCTGGTCGGGGAGAAGCAGCGCGGCGGGGACCGGGCGGTTGCTATCACGATACCGGGCATCGAACGGGTCAAGGGCAGGCCCGTAGTACTGGTAGACGATGTTATTTCCAGCGGCGCGACCATTGTAGCTGCTGCAAAATTGCTCAGGAATGCCGGTGCGGGCGGGGTTGAGGTGCTGGCCACGCATTGCCTGGCAAGCCAGGAAGACCTTGACCGCTTGAGGAGCGCGGGCATCGACAATATCCGCGCGACCGACACCGTGGAGGGGCCGGCCGCCAGCCTGCACATCGCGCCGGTTCTTGCCAAGGGGCTTCGGTCAGCCGGTTTTTTGGGTTGAGGCCCGATAGATCTGCTCGATCGCCTGAACCAGCGTGCGGTCGAATTCTTCGTCACTCATCATATGCCGCAGATCCTGCAGCAGCGCCCGGGAAAAGCTGGCAATCATCCCCCGGTTGCGGGCAAGCTGGGTGCACGCCTCGTCCCGGGAATAGCCGCCCGACAGCGCCGCTATGCGCGCCACGCGGGGATGATCCAGCAAGGGGGCGTAATGATTGGGCTGTGCGGGAAGGGACAGCTTCAGCATGACCTTGCTCCCTTGGGGCAGGGTTTCGAGCTGGCGCTGGATTTCTTCCAGCAGAACCGTGTCGCATTGCCCGCGTTCGGCGCTGTTGATGTTCACCTCCGGCTCGACAATCGGCAGCAGGCCGCGCGCCAGGATATCTTTCGCCAGGTCGAATTGCTGCTTGGCAATGGCTGCTATTCCTGTCCGCGATGCGCGATGGATGACCGAGCGCATCTTGGTGCCAAAGATCTGCTTGGTCTTTGCTCTTTCCAGCAGAGCGTCCAGATCGGGGATCGGGCGCATCATCTGCACGCCGTCAATCTCGTGCTGCAATCCCTTGTCCACTTTCAGGAAGGGGGCGATATTCAGGTCCCGAAGCAGGGTGGGAACCTGCTTGCCCCCTGCGATCCCGGCCATGGTCTTCTCGAACAGGATAGCGCCGATGATCCGTCCGTCCCCAAAGCTGGGCGAGGTCATGATGCGGCAACGCATTTCATGGATCAGCGCAAACATCTCGGCATCATTGCGATAGGCGTTCTCATCGATGCCGTAGATTTTCAGGGCCTTCGGGGTTGATCCGCCGCTTTGATCCAGCGCGGCAATGAATCCCTCGCCAGTCTCCACCCTGGCCATCATCTGCGCATCAAACATCACGCATCCCGATCTTGCCGTTTATGCATTCCGCGCCAGCACCCTGCCGCCCCTCACCACCACGGCACCGAGTCCGAACAGCATGGCAAACAGCCAGACCGCCAGTCCAAGGAAGGGGATCATCCCGAGCAGCAGGATCACCAGTGCGCCCAGCGCAGGCCACATCAGGCGGGCCGACCAGGCAGTTGGCGGGTAATCCGCCTTGGTTATGAACTTACGCGCCGCCATCCCCAGCAGATAGGCGGTTGCCGCGACTGCCACCGGCGTGATCGCCAGGCAGATTGCGCCCAGCAGCATGGCCAGCGGAGCGCCGATGATGCTGGCAAACAGCAGGAAAATGACCAGCGGCCCCCCGGCGGCGACCAGCACCCCGATACCCAGGCTCGCCAGCGGTTTGGTCCGGATTAACTCAGCCGATGATCGCATCAGGCTGGGCACTGCAATCGCGATAACCACTACCAGCAGCGTGAAGCCAAGAATGAATGCCGCAGCGAGCATGGCGAACAATTCCCCGGCACCGCGGCCCCAGCTTTCAAAGGCGGACCGTTCCTGTGCGGGCAGGATCATCCGGCGCCCGGTGATGACTGCTCCGGGCTGGATCACCAGATTTTCGGTGCGGTACAACAGGTCTCCGCCGATCCGGGCTGCGGGGCCAAGCGTCACGGTATCCCCGCTCAGGCGGGCATTACCGCCCACTGCGGAATTGAGATAAACATCGCCAGCCCCTACCCTCAGATCAACCGGTACCGGTGCCTCGATTCTTGCTTCGCCGCCTGCTATCACCGCGGATCCGCCGATGCCGAAGCCTGGCCGGACCGATACTTCGCCGCCAGCGACGACGATATCGTCTGCGACCTTGCCGCTGATCATGTCCAGCTTGCCGCCAGCCGCGAACAGGTCTTGGATGGAAACATTCCTGATGGAGATTTCGCCGCCAGCAATCACCAGATGGTCGGCCGAGGTGGCATCGACCTTTATCGTGCTGCCAGCGGCAAAGACATCATCGGTTGAATTGATCTTGAGATTGATCTGATCGGCGGAAAAGAACGACATGTCGGGCGGCTTCATTCCCACGTCGATAATGTCCCCGACCTCGCCGGTAATTTGCGGGTTGGCGCGGTTGACGGTCATAAGCGTGAGCGGAACCAGCACTGCGATGAGCAGCAGTTTCAGCAATGAACGCAGATTGAAGGTCATCATTGTGCATCTCGTCACGGGACGCCGATTGGTCGGCCTCTTCAAGAATAGCGATCATCTACGGTCATTCCTGACCGATCTTTACGGGAAGGTCCGTAACGAATTCTAATGGCTGAGCAGCAGTGGCAGCTTGGGATCGGTCAGCATGTCGCGCGTAACCCCGCCCAGGATACGTTCTCGCAGGCGCGAATGGCCATAGGCACCCATCACCAGATAGGCCGCGTTTCGTGCGCCCGCCGCGCTCCGCAGGATATCGGCAACGGACATTCCCTTGACGGTGCGCAGTTCGTCGATAACCGCATCGATCCCGTGTCGGTCCAGGTAAATTGCCGCATCGGTTGCCGGCAGGTCATAGCGCCCCTTGTCCTTCGCTTCTTCCACCCACAGCAGGTGAACCTCTGATGCCCGGGCGAGCATCGGCAGGGCGGCACGCAATGCGCGGGCGCTTTCCGCAGAGCCGTTCCAGGCAATCATCGCCGCGCCATCCAACGGAAAATCCCTAGATTCAGATGGAGCGACCAGTACTGGCGCCCGCACTTCCATCGCAAGATCGGATGCAACGATTGATGGGAAATCGGTCCTGCCAGCAGGATTATGGGCACCGACGATGACCAGATCGTTGAGTGGCGCATGCCGGATAATCTGGTCGGTCGCGCGGCCTTCACTTCGGATCCATTCCCATCTGACATCCTCTACCGACAGCCGTTTCTCCAATGCGTCCTGGACCTGGTCGGCGTTCTCGCGAAAAATCGCGGTCATCTGGGCAGCCATGGTTCCATAAAGGTCCCCTGCGACGCCGAATTCATAGGCCACCGCCTGCAGGCAGGTCAGGTGGGCATCGAATTGCCGCGCCAAGTCCAGCGCGATTTGAAGCCGGGCCTCCATACAATCGTCGTCATCAACGTGGAGCAATATCGAGCGCATTGGTGTCCCCCTTCCTAACTTTGCTTGCATTGAAGCCGGAATATGGCCGGGAAGGGGTGGCGGTATTTACGCAAATATCCTGAGTAGCCGCGCCGGTGTTCGCATCCTGTCCGCTTGGGTTAGGGAAATATCCCTATATCGTCCCGGTCGTACGGGATGGAAACCGGGCCGATGCAGAAAGTCCTGTTGGCCCTGTTTTTGATCGTCTCAATTGTCCTGCCGGTCGAGGCTCAGGCAAAAGTGCAGGCTCAGGCAAAGGGACAGCCGCAGTTTATCCAGACTGCGCCCGTTCGATCGTCTGCCGGATGGCAGACAGCACAGGCCGAGATTTTATTGCATTGGATCCGGCGGGCAGAAGACGAAGCCATTGTGCTCCCCGAAAATACAACCAGCGAATTGAGCGCCGCAATTGATTCAGGCGACGAAGATCGCCTCCGGCAGATTGCCGATGACGCGGTCCTGCAGCTGTTGCTGGCCTATCATGGCAAATGCTGCGGGACTTCGCTTCCTGCCAATTGGCATATATCGGACAGTATCACCGTCGAGGAATTGCGCCGCCGGGCTGACGATGCGCTTGCAACTGACCAGCTTGACCTGATGCTCCGCGCAAATCAGCCCCTTCACCCGTTTTACCAAGCCTTGGCGGCGGCATACGCTAGCGAGACCGACGAGCGGAGTCGCGCGCTTCTGGCGCTTAATCTTGCACGCTGGCGGACGCTGGGCATTCCGGCCACTGGCCGTTACTTGATCGTCAATGCAGCAGCGCAGGAAATGGCCATGTGGGATGGTGCAACGAAGCTGCACGAATGGCGGGTCATTGTCGGAATGACTTCTTCCCCCACGCCGGTTTTTTCCACAGAAGTAACCGGCGTGGTGCTGAACCCCTGGTGGGAAATTCCTCGCAGCATCGCGGCAGAGGGGATCGCGGCCTTCGTCCGCCGAAACCCTGCGGCAGCGAGGGCGAAGGGTTATGTCTACAGCAATGGCCGGTACCGGCAGGCACCGGGTGACAATAATGCATTGGGGCGGATGAAACTGGTGATGCCGAACCAATTTTCCGTGTTTCTGCACGATACGTCCAATCGCGAGCTGTTTGCACTGGACCAGCGCACCCTCAGCCACGGCTGTGTCCGGGTCGATCAAGCGCTCGACTTTGCTGCGCTGCTGCTGGACAGCACCGAATTCACGCGCGAGAAAATCGACGAAGTGACCGCGATCGATATTACCCGGACAATCGAGCTTCCGAAGAAAATCCCGCTGTTCGTTGCCTATTTCACAGCCGAGCCTGACGGATCGGGAGAGGTTCGGCAATTGCCAGATATCTATGGGCGGGATGGCACGAGCGGACTTGTTCCTGCGCAGCTCACCAAACCTGCAGCATCGTCATGCGAGGAAGAGCGCGCTCCTTCTGTCGCCTTCGCATTCTGATCAGCCAATCCTGAATTGCAGGCCCTTCCGAGACTCTACGTAACGAAACGGCGCCTCTGCTGACTTAGAACCTTATCAACGACTCGATCCCTCGAACCAAAAGGAAGCGCGAATGCCGCAAGCACTGATTATCGAAGCAAACATGGTGGTTGGCTGTGAATTGTCCAGGCGGCTGATTGAACTCGGCTTCGACAGTCTCGATCATGTCTGGACCGAAGAAGAAGCGGTCGTCATGGCAAAGCGCCATCCGCCCGACCTCGTGGTAGTAGGCGATCAAATTGACGAGGGTGACGGTGTTTCGGCAGCGCGCCGCATCTGCGCAATTCGCGAGGTGCCTGTCCTGCTGGTCACCCGCGATTCGCGCCGGATTGGTGAACGGCTGACGCAAGGTGCCGTGCTTGATGGCCCATATTCCTTCAGCAAATTGTCGGAGACGCTTTATGCTGCGCAAGATGATTGCGGGCCTGTCTGAAGATGCCTGATCCATCCTGCGCCGGCTGGATATGACCCGGTAATGCGGATCGTCGTCTTCAGCGCGAAACCTTACGACCGCAAGTTCATGGAACAGGCCAACGAGGCCGCAGGATGCCCCCATCAGATCGGCTATCAAGACGTCCGACTGGACGTGCACAGTGCAGTTATCGCACACGGAGCTGAGGCCATCTGCGCGTTCGTGAATGACGAAGTAGGCCGCCCTGTCCAAGTGGTCTTGCATGCTGGCGGAACGCGGCTCGTGTGCCTGCGCAGTGCCGGCTTCAACAACGTCGATCTGGTAGCGGCTGACGAATTGGGCATCGCCATTGCCCGGGTGCCGGCATATTCGCCGCATGCGGTCGCGGAACATACAATTGCCTTGCTGTTATCGCTCGTGCGCCAGATCCACCGCGCCTATGCACGGGTGAGGGAAGGCAATTTCGCGCTGGACGGCCTGCTCGGGTTTGATCTGGCCGGGCGTACGGTCGGGGTCATCGGCTCCGGAAAGATTGGGATAATCGTCGCGCGGATATTGACGGGTTTTGGCTGCGAGGTGCTGGGATATGATCCCGTCCATGACCCGCGATTTCCAGGCCGGTACACCGCTCTTGACGAATTGCTGGACCAGGCGGACATCATCACGCTGCATTGCCCGCTCAACCCCAAAACCCATCATCTGATCGATGAAGCCGCGATCGCGAGGATGAAACAGGGCGTCACCATCATCAATACCAGCCGCGGCGCGGTGATCGATACCCGCGCTATCGTGAATGCACTCAAGACCCGTAAGATCGGATTTCTGGGGCTGGATGTGTACGAGGAAGAAGACGACATTTTCTTCGAGGATTTGTCCAGCCAGCCGATCATGGACGATGTCTTTGCGCGCCTGCTGACATTTCCCAATGTGCTGATTACCGGCCATCAGGGGTTCTTCACCGCCGACGCTTTACAGGCGATTGCCGAGACGACGATTGCCAATGCGACGGCGTTTGAACGTACCGGCACGCCGCTGAATCCAGTCAGCTTGCCACAAGGAAAGAGCGCCTGACCCAGCAGCCCTCCGCGCACTTTCGGTATTCCCGTAGTGTGGCGTGCGGGATGGCAAGGTAATTCTGGCAGTGCAAAAAACATGTCAGGAAAGGAATTGTGATGAGCACTACGGGACTCGAAGTCTTCGACAGGACCCTGCAATCAACCCACATCTGGCTGGACGAGATCATGGATCGGATCGGACCGGACCGCGCGCTGGCGTGGAAAGTCCTGTCCACAGTCCTGCAAACCCTGCGTGACCGGCTTCCGGTGGAGCTTGCCGCCCATCTAGGCGCGCAATTGCCGCTGCTGGTTCGCGGGACCTATTATGATCGGTTCGATCCTTCAAAGCTGCCTGCCAATTGGCACACGGCGGATCAATTCAAGCAGCAGGTGTCCGAAGGACTGGCCGGCAGCCGGCCAGTCGCGCCGGGCGATGCAATCGATGCGGTCTTTGGCGTGCTGGACCGCCATATTTCGGTTGGCCAGATTGACAAGGTGTACCAGTCGCTGCCCAAAGGAATTCGCGATCTGTGGCTGGAGCCGGAAAAGTCCGGCGGCTGATCGGTCGGTTGTTCCTCAACCGGTCCCATGATTAGTGTTCGTTCCCGAGATATGACTGAATGACGAACGGATCGTGCAGCATCTTGTCCGGCGGCCCTTCGAAAATCACGGTTCCCCGGTCTATGACGCATGCCCGGTCGATCAGTACAAGCATTTCGGGGACATTC
Source organism: Allopontixanthobacter sp. (assembly GCA_041552775.1). Taxonomy (GTDB): domain Bacteria; phylum Pseudomonadota; class Alphaproteobacteria; order Sphingomonadales; family Sphingomonadaceae; genus Allopontixanthobacter. Next base: position 43,916 of record JBFEKH010000004.1, on the reverse strand, counting down.
TGATCGGTCAGCAGGATGCCGATGCCGCGGCGCTTCATTTCGAGGATCAACTGCTTGATGCTGGCGATGGTCAGCGGATCGATACCCGCGAACGGTTCATCAAGCACCATGATTACCGGATTGAGAGCCAGTGCCCGGGCAACTTCGCACCGCCTGCGTTCGCCGCCCGACAGGGATGTGGCGCGTGCACCGCGTAAATGCGCAATGTTCAGGTCGCGCAACAATTCATCGAGGCGCTGTTGGCGAATATCGCGATCTGGTTCCTCGATTTCCAGCATTGCCATGACGTTTTGTTCGACGGTCATGCCCCGGAAGACGGATGGCTGTTCCGGCAAGTAGCCAAGTCCCAAAATCGCGCGGCGGTAAAACGGCAGGCGGGAAATGTCCTTGCCGCGCAGCATGATACGGCCGGAATCGGGCTTCAGTAGGCCGAGGATACAATAGAATGCCACGGTCTTTCCCGCCCCGTCGCGCCCGAAGAGGCCGACGATTTCGCCTTGCCTGACACGGAGCGACAGGCCGCTGAGCGCAGGCTGTTTGCGAAAGGATTTGTGAAGATCGATCACTTCCAGACTGGCCAGACCGCGGCTCAATACTTCTGCATCGGTGCGCTGCAGCCGTGCATCCAACTCAAGGCCCGGCATTATTCTGCTTGCCGCGTTTGAAATCGGTGTAGGATTCGAGCACCCGGCGCATTTCCTCTATGGCTTCCTGCCGTCGCTTGTTGCTTTGTATCCGGGCGAGTTCCTGTTTCAGGCCGGTCGTGAAACGGGCGCAGCTGTTCTGCCAATCCTGGCCGATTGCCTGCTGGACATCGGTCCGTCCGGTCGCGGTGCGTTTGGCCGGTTTGGCGGGTGACAGGGCGTAGGTTTCGCCGATTTCGGGGACGCGAACCGAGAGTTCCGGGCTGATCCTTTGCAGTTCACGCCGCATGGTTTCGATAGCTTCGCTCTCGCCGTGGGTCAGCAGCAGACTGCCGGCGATCGGCTGGCGTTCCCCGATCCATTCGATCAACTCGCCCTGGTCTGCATGTGCGGAATAGCTGTCGATCCGCCTGATCTGCGCCCGCACCCTGACGTCGGTTCCCGATATGCGGACCGTCTCGGCTCCCTCCAGGATCACCCGGCCCAAGGTACCTTGCGCCTGAAAGCCCACAAACAGGATCGTCGAATTGATCCGGTGAAGATTATGGGTCAGATGATGCCGGATCCGCCCGCCTTCGCACATCCCGGAAGCGGCCAGGATAATTGCCCCGGACACGGAATTCAGGCGGATGGATTGCGCGACATCATCGACAAAATGGATGGCCGGATCATCAAAGACGTTTTCCCCGCCAGTATCCTCCAATTGGGCTGCATAGCGTTCGAAGACGCTAGTCACCCGATTGGCGAGAGGGGAATCGACGAAGATCGAAACGCCTGACAACGCTCCGGACCGCGACAGATTGGCGAGGTCGAGCAGCAATTCCTGCGTTCGTTCGAGGGCGAAGGTGGGAATGACCAGATTGCCGCCGCGCAGGATCGCACTACGCACTTCGGCTTCGAGTAACTTCCGACGCTCCTCCAGCGCGATCTTATCGCGCTTCCGGTCGCCATAGGTGGATTCGCAGATGACGTAATCGAAACCGGTCGGCCCGGCAGGGTCATGGTAGAAGGCCTTGTTTTCAGGGCCGAGATCGCCTGAACACATTACCCTGACGCCGCCACATTCCAGCTCGGCCGATGCTGACCCCAGGATATGTCCTGCATTCCAGAGCCGGGCACGAAATCCTGTCGCGGGTTCGAACCAGTCTTCGAGCTCGGCCAGCTGGCATTGGCGCCATGCCTTCATTGCGTCTTCTTCGGTGTAGATGGGATCGAACGGTGCATCGCCCGCACGGTCGCGCCGCCGGTTGCGACGCTGGGTATCAGCTTCGTGAATTCGCCCCGAATCCGCGAGCATGTATTCTAGCAGATCTGCGGTTGGGCGGGTGCACCAGATCCTGCCCTTGAAACCCCTCGCGACAAGTTTGGGAAGCAGCCCGCTGTGATCGATATGGGCATGGGTCAGGACCACAGCGTCGATCTTCGCCGGGTCGAATTCGAAGTTCTGGGCGTTGAGCATTTCCAGTGATCGGGACCCCTGGAATAACCCGCAATCGACGAGTATTTGCGTGCCTTCATGGGCGAACCGCATGCAGGAACCGGTTACAGTGCGCGCGGCACCGTGAAAAGTGAGTGACAGCGTTTTTGTCATAGCGCTGCCGGCCGCGCCGCGTTGGACCGACCGGTCGGATGATCCTGTTCAGACCGTTCATTATTCATCGTATTCCCCTTCGGCGGGCCCTGGCAAAAAAGCAGGGTAGCTTGGCCGTTTTCCTGCCGAGATACGGGAACACACGTAGCTGGCCTCAGGCGGGCTTCCTGCGAGTGCGAGCGCCCTCTTTAAGGAAGTCTACGGATGGCCCGGTTGCGCCCTCCGGCGCAGACATGACCTCTTTTGAAGGGATGTATGCCCATGACCGACACCAGATCCACACAGCGCCAGGCGTCTTCCGCAGAACCCGGCATGCCGCCCCGGCGTTTTTCAAATCGCGAAGCCGAAGAAGGCTGGACTGCAAGTGCAACCACCCGCACCGGAGTAGATCTGACCATCACGCCCGCGCGGGCCGATGACCGCGACGCGCTGGAACGGTTTTTCGAACGAGTGACTCCGGAAGATCTCTATTTCCGGTTCCTGTCGGGCATCCGCAAAGTCGATGAGAGCCGGATCAACGCAATGCTGCGCGATGATGATGATTACTCGATCGATTTTTTGGCGTTGGATAGCGGAAGCGGAGAAATTCTGGCGACTGCCATGCTGGTAGCTGACAAGGATTTCGATTCCGCCGAATTCGCCATGTGTACCCGCGAAGATGCCAAGAACAAGGGAATCAGCTGGGTACTGCTTGACCATGCGGCCAATTACGCCGCGGCCATGGGGGTGCGGCGGATCTATTCGCTCCAGAGCGCCAGCCAGACGGATGCGTTGCAGTTGGAGCGGGAAATGGGATTTACGGTCCGCACCGATCAGGGCGATCCGGTCCATATGCTGGTGGAGAAAATCTTCCGTCAGCAATGAACCGGCGTCAAACCGAAACCGGAACAATACTTATGGAACGCGGACATGATGTCGGGCTGAAATCATCCAAGGATTGGAGCCCAGCAGGAGATTTCACATGGAGCGTATCTTCCACAAGACCGTAATCGCAGCGCTAATCGCCACAACGCTTGTGATGACCGGGTGCGCATATCGCAGCACTCCGTACCAACCGCTTTCGTCAGCCAACAAGATTTCCGGCGGTTATTCTGACGAGCGGATCAGCGAAGACCGGTACCGGGTCAAATTCGCGGGCAACACCCTGACTTCACGTGAAAAGGTGGAAAGCTACTTGCTGTTCCGCGCGGCGGAGCTGACGCTGGAGCAGGGCATGGACTGGTTTGTGATCGAAGACCGCGTGGTCGAACATGAAGTCGAACGCCAGGTCCGGCGCGATCCATTCTACGACCCCTGGTTTGGCACCTATTACGGGTATTGGCGGCCATCGTGGCGCTATTACGGTCCGTACGGCTGGCGCAGCTGGTATCCCTATTACGGCCACTCTTTCTGGACCGATCACGTCAATGTCCGCGAAGTGGATCGATTCGAAGCCATGGCGGAAATCCGTCTGGGAAGCGGGGAAACGCCCAACAGTAACGTGCGCGCATTCAGCGCGCGGGAGGTCATCGAACGGATCGGACCACGGATCGAATATCCCGGCGACCAATAGCCGCCGTTCGGGCCGCCTGCCGCGCTCTAGCCGCGTTTCTGGACGCGGGTGCCTTCCTGAATCGAGCTGGACGGGTTGAGGATAACCTGAGCGCCCTTGGTCAGGCCGCCGGTCACTTCGCCAAAATCTTCGTTGAGGTGGCCGATCTCGACCGAGCGAAGCCGTGCGCGGCCATTTACCATTTCGAACACGTTCCAACTGCCATCTTCGCCGCGGAACAAGGCACCAACGGGCACCCGGATGGCATTCGCATCGCGCCACAGGATAACGGTTGCATCGACCTGGTATCCATGGCCCAACCGCGCGGCCTGCGGCATGGCCTGCTGTGCGAAGTCGATGAGGACATTAACCCGCTGTTCCTCGATGCCGAGTGCCGACACCTTGAGGATGCCAAACGGTTCGACGGTGCGCACCCGGCCCAGCAGTGCGCCATCGCCGCCCCAGCGGGTGATTTCGACCAGATCGCCCGGCCTGATCTGCGCCGCTTCGCGAGAAAGCATGTCGGCCACCACCTCTATTTGCGCAGGGTCACCGATTTCCACCAGCGGTGATCCTTGTGCCACCACGCCTTCGCTTTCGGTTATGCGCCGCAGCACCGCGCCGCTTTCGGGGGAACGGACCACCACGACGCCGCCAGAAGGTAACCCCTGCGAGGCGGGTTCGGACAGCATGCTCTGCAACCTTTGTGTTTCTGCGCGGATGCGGACCAGATCGGCCCGACTGGTGGCGGCGCTGGTGCGGCGCGCTCCGAGATCGGATCGGGACAGGAAACCCCGCGTCGCAAGCGCTTCGGCCCGGCTCAGATTGTCTTCCGCCAGGCGCAGCGCCGCTGCAGCGCTTGTTTCGGCAGCACGCGATGCGCGGACGGCATTGCGCAATTCCGCGCGGCTCCGCTGGTCTAGCGGCTGCGAGGGGGTGCCCGCCATCCGCGCAATGACTGTTTCGCCCGCGACCACCCTATCACCCGGTTCAAGTTCAATCCGGGAGACATAGCCGGTGACCGGTGCGGTCACGGTGTAAAGTTCGCGGACCCGGGTAACGCCGTCATCGGTAACGCCGACCGACATCGGGCCCTGGGTCACGGTGCCCAGATCAACCGGTTCTGCCTCGGGCCAGAAGGTGTAACCGATCCCGGCCAGCAGCAGGGCGGCAATCGCGATGGCCCAACGCCAGCTTTTTATCCGGTTCCACATCAGTCGCGCGCCTTCAATACGCGCACCATGTCGAGCCGGGCAACGCGCCGCGCAACGATCAGCGCAGTCGCCGCGGCCGCCAGCAGTATGACGACAATGGCAATCCCGTAACTTGACCGCTCGGGCGCGAAAGGCAGGCGAAACAGGTCCGAACTGAACATCGAAACCATCAGCTGCGCCAGCCAATATCCGGTCAGGCAGCCCACGGGTACCGCCAGCACCACCAGCAGCGCGACCTCGCCCAGCAGCACGATCCCGACCTCGCTGCGAAAATAGCCCAGCACTCGCAATGTCGCGAGTTCATGTGCGCGTTCGGAAAACAGGATACGCGCGCTGTTATACACCACACCGACGGCGATGGCCGAGGCGAAGGATATGTAAAACCCCATCATAGACATGATGTTTTCGTCGATAATCTGCTGGAACAATGCCATCGCCGTATCGCGTTCGGTGACGCCCAACACCTCCGGCATGTTGGCCAGATCGGTGATGATTTCATTGCGATAGGCCGGATCGATCAGCAATTGTGCGCTGCCAACCGGCGCCGCATCGCGTGTCAGCCGGAACAGCGTATCGCTCCGTGCATAGGCACGGGTACCGATCAGTTCATCGATCGTGCTGGCGACTGTCATGGTCATATCGGTCTGGCGGCCACCCAGCAACCGCACTTCCACCCGGTCGCCCGGCGAAAGATCCAATTGTTTGGCCAAGGGCAGGCTGAGCATCAGGCCCGCAGTCGGCAGCGGGACTTCGAAACCATTGGCATCGACCCGCGCGGTCAGGCGGTTGTCACGGTCCGCTGACTCGATTGCCACCCGTTCGGATCGCTGGCCATGGCGCAGTATTGCCGGGACCGCGCGGGATGGTTCGACCCGGATCACCCCCGGCATGGATGCCAGTTCGGTCAGGATTTTTTCGTTGCGCGGCTCGATGAAGCTGACGGTGATGTCCTGGCGCTGGGCGCGGAAGAAATAATTGTCGAGCATGGCGCGCGATCCGTCGATGAATTGCAGCACGGCGAACAGCAGGCCGAGCGACAGCGCAACGCCTGATACAGTCACTGCCGAGCGGCCGGGCCAGCGCGCGATGTGCCGCACGATCATGTTGCCAACCGCAGACAAGCCGGCCTTTTCTCCCAGACGCTCGACTGGGCCCGCATGGTAGATTGGCGGGGGCGGCGGCGCCATCGCCACCGCCGGGGCTAGTGCTATGGCCGTTCGCACGCCGCCCAGCGCGCCGATCGCCGCCGAACCGATCGCCAATGCCGCGCCGGATGAAAATACGCTCGCGGAAACCTGGTAATATAGGAAAGGGAAGCGGTAATATTCGGCATATTGACCGGTCATCGAACGCCCCATCCACCATCCCACTGATGAACCGAGCACGATTCCCATCAATGCAATGGCAAATGCGAATTTGAGATAATGCCCGCCGACTGCGGCGCTGCTGTATCCGAACGCCTTGAGCAGGCCGATTTCCTCCCGTTCAGTGCGGATCATCCGGCCCAGCACGACATAAACCAGGAAGGTGGAAACCAGCAGGAAGATCGGCGGAATGACCTTGGTCATCGCTTCCAACTGATCCAGTTCGCTGGTCAGGAAGGCGTTGGACAATTGGTCCTTGCGGCCCACCGCGCCCGTGCCGCCATATGGTGCCACAACCGCATCGAGGCGGCGGATGATTTCATGCTCGCTCGCGCCGCGTTCCATTTTCAGGGATAGGGCGTTGATCGCCCCGGTCCTGCCGGAGATGCCCTGCAGCGCCTTTTCGCCCATCCAGAAAATGCCGAACCTGCTGGCATCGGGGACCAGCTCACCTGGAGCGATGGACCAGATATAATCCGGGGCAAGCCCGATGCCGACCACCTCCAGTTTGCTGCGGCGGCCATAGATTACTGCATCCAGATGGCTGCCGATATCAAACCCGTTGGCCTCGGCGAAAGCCTTGTCGATCACAACTTCGCCAGCCTTGTCGCTGAACGGCCCGCGTCCGCGAAGCAGGACCAGCCGGTTCAGCTTGCTGACCCCGCCATCGCGGACCGAATTGATGATCGCGCGCGCAGGTTCGATCCGGCCCGGCAATTCCAGCGTAGCGAATTGTTCGATCCTGCCTTCGGCTGCGGCTACCCCGTCCAGCGCCGCAACCCGGTCCACGATGCTGCGCGGGGCGCGGGACAGGGACACAAAAATATCGGCAAACTGGTTGCGGTCGTAATAGGCATCGCGCGTCTGGGTCAGCGAGTGATGCACCCCCATCGCCATCACGAAAGTGGCCATGGCGGCGCCAATGACGACGGCAATCGCGAAGGCCTGTCCGCGCATCCGCCACAGATCGCGCAGCAGTTTGAGGTCGAGCGCCCTCACCAGACCAGTCCCGATGCCGGGACCCGGTGCGGATTGACCTCAATTGAGGCGATCTGGCCGTCCAGGAAGTTGAACACCCGGTCGGACATCGCCGCGATCCCTGCATTATGCGTAATCAGGATCAGCGTGGTCCCTAGCTCGCTATTGGCGTTGGCCAGCGTTTCCAGCACCTTGACCCCGGTGACGCTGTCGAGCGCGCCGGTCGGCTCGTCGCACAGCAGCACGCCGGGCCGTTTGGCGATCGCGCGGGCGACCGCTACGCGCTGTTGCTCCCCGCCGGAAAGCTGCGCCGGAAAATGCTGGCGCCGCTGGCTCAGCCCGACCAGTTCCAGTGCCTCTGCTGGCGGCATCGGATCGTCTGATATGTCCGTGACCAACCGGACATTTTCTTCCGCCGTCAAGCTGGGGATAAGGTTGTAGAACTGAAAGATAAAACCGATATTAGCCCGCCGAAACCGGGTCAGATCCGGATCGTCCAGCGCCGTGAGCTCGGTATCCTGATACCACAATTGGCCCGCAGTCGGCCGGTCCAGTCCGCCGATGATATTGAGCAAGGTCGATTTCCCGCTGCCCGATGGCCCCAGCAGGACCAGTACCTCGCCCGCATGGATTTCCAAATCCACCCCGCGCAAAGCGTGAACCTCGGTTTCGCCGGTGATGTAGGTCTTGCGCAATGCGTGGCCGGTAAAGGCAGCCGCGCGGGATTCCGGCGGCTTATTGGCGGTCAGCGCTGGCATTATGCGGACATAGAAAGGCCAGCGCTGGGCGGCGTTACGCAAGTTTCCTTAATAGTCGACCGATCTGGGCCTGCGCGCTGGACCGGTTGAATCGCCGCGAAGCCACGCGTTCCATCCGACAATCCGTTTTCAGGCTGCGCCGAGCCGATACCGGCATACTTGAAAATGTCGGGCTCCAGAATTTATCTGAGCGAAGTTAAGCGGTGATTCGAGTCGAGGTGCGGCGATGTCGAGTGAGTATGATGAATTCCTGATCCAGCGAAATATAGACCGGTTTATCCGTCTGCTGGAAACTGAGGAGGACGCGCAGAAGAGAGCAACGCTGAGCCAATTGCTGGCGGAGGAGCGGGCCAAGATTGATAGCGCCACGCCTGAATCAACGACGCTATGATGCACTGCGCAATGCGCGGCATGTAAGCCCCCGTTTCGCGCCGCTGGAGTCCCTCTAAGGAGGGTTCCCTATAGTCTGTCACCCACCACCGCCCCATCTTTGTTAAGCCGAGGGAGATTCGCTCCTCCGAGTACTTCCAAGGAGGCCGCTGTAGTGAGCAGCCAGTTCAGATACTTCGTCGAGACGGGTTCGCGCTCGCGCCCGGTCCCGCAATATACAGACATGCCATTCAGAGCAGTCCGGTCCGAGAACAAGGTGCCGCGGCTTGTTGCCTGCGTGGATGACGGCGAACAGGCGAATGCGATATCGGAACATGCGCTGGCAATTGCCTGCAGCCTCGGACTGGAGGTGACCTTTGCCCGGGTGATCGAGGCGCCTGGTCATTTTTCGTCCCCCGCAGACCCGATCGAATGGCAGTTACGCCGCCGCGCGCAGCATGAAACTCTGAGCAAATTCGCCGATCAGGACGAAGTGGAAGTCAGGGCGAACAGCGTTCTGCTGGCCGGGACGCCTGCCGAGGAGATTTCGGACTGGGCGCAGGGCCATGGGGCGACATTGCTGGCCATCGGCCGACGCCGCAGCGACGCCACAAGAGGCCTCGGCTCAACTGCGCAGGCCTTGCTCGACCGCGCCGATCATTCGCTGCTGCTGGTTCCGCCGGGGCCCCCTCGGAAGGGCGGTTATCGCCGGATCATGGTTCCGATCGACGGGTCTACCAGGGCAGATAGCGTGCTGCCAATCGCCCGCCGGATTGCCCGCACCCATGCGGCCGATCTGATGCTGGTTCATATCGTCCCGCGGCTGGAAGTTGTCGGGGCATCCCGTGTGCCTCATCTGGACCAACTGCGGTCCCAGATCGACGTGCATAACAAACGCAACGCTGTCCAGCATCTGGACGAATTACGCCGCCGCAGCATCGAAGACGGGGTGGACGTCAGGACCATTACCCGCGGGCCGGGCGATCCCCGATCATTGTTACGCGAACTGGCAATCGAGGAAGAAGCAGACCTGATTGTCATGGCATCGCATGGTAATACCGGGCTGGACGATGTGCCCTGCGGCAGTGTGGCAGAATATCTGGCGGGGCACTCGCCGGTACCGCTGCTGATCGTCAGGCCCAATATCAGGTGCAGTTTTGGCCGCGAGCCTACCAGCTGCCGCAACGCTTCCGTGTTTCGTTTTGAAGAGTGAGCGGTGACGCCAATCCCGAATCGCCGCTAGAAATTGCGGCACACGAGCTGGCCGCTCGGCACCGGATCAGTCATGTACCCCCAGAACCGGTCGCTGTCTGGAAACAGGTCGCAGATGTCCAGCGCTGGCTAAGCGACGTCCGGCTGGCCTGTGTCGACCCGCCGCCCGACGCCGGCAAAGCGGCGGAATGGTTGCTCGACAATGATTACCAGGTCCACCGCGCCTTGCGCCAGATCGGCAAGGATCTGCCGCCCAGCTACTATCGCCAATTACCGACCATTGCAGGAGGCGATAGTTCTCCCCCGCGCATCTACGAGTTGGCGCATGAATATCTGCGCGTCAGCCACGTGCAGGTCTCGCTCGGCGGGGCAGTCCGGCTGGTCCAAGCCTATCAACAGCGCGCACCACTGACGATCGCCGAATTGTGGGCTTTCCCCACGATGCTGCGGATCGCCTGTGTGGAGATCCTGGTCGTGGCGCTCACGCCGCTGCTGGGCGGTGCAATCAAACTCCCCTTCTCGCTGGGTAAGGCATCGCTCAGTCCGCACTCGCTTGACCCGCAGTCACTTGATCCGACTGAACGGGTTGCCCGGGCGATTTCGAACCTGGGAATTATCGCTGCGATTCCCTGGGAGGATTTCTTCGACCAGGTCAGTCTGGTGGAGGAGGCGCTAGGCCGGGACCCATCCGGTCACTACCTGAAAATGGATTTCGAAACGCGGGACAAATACCGTTCCGCTGTGGAGCAAATTGCGCGGACCAGTCAAATCGGCGAATGCCAGATCGCCGATGCCGCAATCCACCGCGCCCGGCTGGCCGGGGCTGAGGACGTTGGTCATCATGTCGGATATTGGCTGATCGACCGGGGGCGGTTCGAGCTTGAGCGCGAACTGGGCGCCTTGCTAATGTTTGATCAACGGGTACGCCGCCTGGTGCGGGCCAATCCGGGGCGGTTTTATGCCGCGGCGATTCTGCTGTCGGGGGGTAGTGCCCTGATCCTGCCCGCCCTGTATCTGGCTGTGGTCGGGGCATCATTCGCCGGATGGCTTGGCGCGATGATTGTCAGCTTGGTCCCTGCATCGGTGCTGGCGATAACCGCCGTTCACTGGATTATTACCCGCATCCTGCCGCCAAGCGTCCTGCCCAAGCTGGACTGCCGCAAGGGCTTGCCGGATGGCGCGCGCAGCTTCGTCGTAGTGCCGGTGGTAATCGCCAATTCCGATGAGGTGGCAGATCTGGCCGAACAGCTCGAAACGCATTGGCTGGCCAATGTCGATCCGCAATTGCAGGTCGCCCTGTTGGCCGATCTTGCCGATGCCGACGCAGAAACCCTGCCTGAAGACCGGAAGATCATGGAAACGCTAGTGGCGGCGATCCGTGCGCTCAATCGTCGCCATCTCGGCGAGGACGGGAAGGGGCACTTTCATTTGCTGCTGCGCCCGCGGCGGTACAATCCGGGCGAAGGTTGCTGGATGGCCTGGGAGCGCAAACGCGGCAAGCTGGAGCAGTTCAACCGCCTGCTGATCGATGACGACTGGTCGGCTTTCTCCCTGCACGAAGGCAATTTACCGGCGGTCAGGGACATTCGTTATGTGGTGACGGTCGACGCGGACACGCTGTTGCCGCCGGGATCGGTTGCGCGGCTTGTCGGCACCATTGCGCACCCCCTCAATCGTGCATGGCTGAACAGGGAACGGAACCGAGTGGTCCGCGGCTACTCGCTGGTCCAGCCCAGGGTCGAGATTTCGCCGCAGGCGGGGGTCCGCAGCGTGTTTGCGCGCCTGTTTACGGGCGACACCGCGATCGATATTTACAGCCGGGCGGTTTCGGACGTCTATCAGGACCTGTTCGGCGCAGGGATTTTCGTGGGCAAGGGGATCTACGACGTTCGCGCATTCCACGCGGCCGTAGACGGACGGGTGCCGGAAAACCGCATCCTCAGCCATGATCTGTTCGAAGGCGCCCATGGCCGGGCCGCGCTGGCCACCGATATCGTGCTGTACGAGAACTTTCCGGCCAGTTATCCCGAATACGCCCGCCGGCTGCACCGCTGGATCAGGGGCGACTGGCAGTTAATCGCCTGGCTATGGCCGCGCGTTCCCGGGGCTGGCGGCACCCGGTTGCCCAATCCGATCAGCGGGATCGATCGCTGGAAGATCCTCGACAATCTTCGCCGCAGCCTGGTGGCGCCGGGGCTGTTGACGCTGGCGATGGCTGGATGGTTTGTGCTGCCGGGAAGTCCGTGGTTCTGGACTGCGCTCGTTCTGCTGGCCCCGGGGTGGCAATTGTTCACCGATATTGTCAGCGGGCTGGCAAGGGGGCGGCGGGTCGGAGTGTCCTATGGACTGGTTGCGCGGCTATCTGATCAGGCGGGCCGCTGGCTGCTGGCAATCGTGTATCTGATGCACGAAGCGCTGCTGTCGCTCCATGCGATCACCGTCACCTTGTGGCGCAGCTTCGTAAGTCATCGGCATCTGCTCCAATGGACCGCGGCTGCCCATATCGCTGCCCGCATGAAGCAGCGCGGGCCGCGGGCTATGGTTTGGCATGAAATGTGGCTGGGTCCGGTGATCGCTGCGGTGATAACCATTGCCGTGATCTGGTTGCGACCGAGCGCCTTGCCAGAAGCCTTGCCCTTGCTCGCCGCCTGGATTGCCGCGCCCGAGATTGCCCTGTTCAGTGGCAGGCCGCGCCAGACGAAAGCGGTTCCGCTGGGGGAAGGCGACGCGGACTATCTTCGGCTGCTTGCCCGCAGGACCTGGTATTATTTCGAAAGCTTTGCCGGGCCGGAAGACAATTGGCTGCCGCCCGACAATTACCAGGGGCCCCCGCACGAGGAAGTCGGGCACCGAACGTCGCCGACCAATATCGGTATGCTTCTGCTGTCTACCGCGGCTGCATGGGACATGGGATATCTTGGCCGGGCGGAGCTGGAGGCCCGCGGACGCAATGTCTTCGATGCCATGGCCCGGCTGGAGCGCTATCGCGGGCATTTCTACAATTGGTACGAAACCCGCCATCTGCGCCCGCTGGAACCGCGCTATGTCTCGACAGTTGACAGCGGCAATCTGGCGGTTTGCCTGATCGCCTTTGCCGAGACATTGCGCGAGGCGGCAGTGCAGACCGGTATCGAGCAGCAGCGGTGGGACGGGCTGGCCGATGTGCTTGAGCTGCTTTTCAAGGCGGTCACTCGATTCCCCCAGGCCGGTGATCTGCGCGGCGAGATCACAGAGATCCGCGCACGCTTGGCCGGGATCGTGGATTCAGGAGAAATGGAACGGGAGAACTTCATCCGGTGGGTTCGCAAGACAGCTTTGCCTGCAATCGAAGCGGGTGCGGAGCGTGTTCCCGAAACAAATACCGACGCAGCGCCGGAGGAATTACGCGACCTGTTTGCCTGGCTCGACCGCGTCCGGCATCACGTTGACGAGATGCAGCGCGACCAGGCGCCGCCCGGTGAGTTGCTGCAGGATATGCAGGCGCTGGCCGATGACGCGGTCGCGCTGGCCTGGTCGATGGATTTCTCGTGGCTGTATGACCGTGAACGGAGGCTGTTTTTCATCGGCCACAACGTGACCGCCAGCCGGATCGATACCCATCATTATGATCTGTTGGCCTCCGAAGCGCGGCTCGCGAGTTTCTTTGCCATCGCGAAAGGTGATGTACCGATCGAACATTGGTTCCACCTGGAACGCCCCGTTACCAAGGCAGGTCCAAGCGGCCTGTCTCTGGTATCGTGGAACGGTTCAATGTTCGAATATCTGATGCCGCGCCTGTTGCTTCGCGGCGAACCGGAAACCTTGCTGGGCGAAAGCGAGCGGGTCGCGGTGGATATCCAGCGGCGCTATGGGATGGCTCACGGTCTGCCATGGGGTATCTCCGAGTCCGCTTATGCCGAGCGTGATCCGGAACATCGTTACCGGTACCAGGCTTTTGGAACCCCTGGCCTTGGCTTGAAGCGCGGTTTGACGCGGGACCAGGTTATCGCTCCCTATGCCTCCGGGTTGGCGCTGGCAGTTGCTCCGGGGCAGGCAACGGCCAACCTGCGCCAGCTGACCGCGATGGGCGCGGAAGGCCGCTACGGAATGTGGGAAGCGCTCGATTTCACGCCGGAGAGGGTCCCCGCCAACGCGCGCTTCACTCCGGTGTTTGCCTATATGGCGCATCACCAGGGCATGATGCTGTGCGCAATTGCCAATTTGCTGTCGGAAGACGTGATGGTGCGGCGCTTTGCGCGCGACCCGCAAATGCGGCTGGTCTCGCTGTTGCTGAGCGAACGGGTGCCGCGTGAAATCCCCCCAGAGCTCGAACGGCTCGAAACGCTGGAAACCCCGCAGGCCATGCTCCAGACCGGTGCCATCCAGCCGTGGGAACCCGCGCTTACCCCGTTCCCCCAGATACAAATCCTGGGCAATGGCCGACTGTCGAGCTGGATTGGCGAAAGCGGCGGGGGTACGTTGCGTTGGCAGGGACAGTCGCTCACGCGCTTCGTGCCAGACGCGACGCGCGATGCCGATGGCATCTGGCTTTACGTGCAGGAGGAGGCGAGCGGCGATCTGTGGTCCGCCACGCGCCAGCCGACCGGCGTTATCGCAGACGAATATCACACGATCTTCCAGCCACATGTCGCCGAATTCCATCGCCGCGACCACGGAATCGACGTGCGGATGGAAGTCTGTGTGGGCAGCGGAGATGACCTGGAAATCCGCCGGCTTACGCTGATGAACGAAACAGACAGGCCGCGCAAATTGCGGCTGACCACCTATGCCGAAGTGGTGCTTGCGCCGCCGCTTGACGATGAACGACATCCGGCCTTCAGCAAATTGTTCACCGGGGGTGAGTTTCGCCCCCGGCTTGGCGGCCTGTTGTTTACGCGGCGGCCGCGCAATGCCCGCGAAACACCTGCGACCATGGTCCAGTTCATGATCGATCACAACGGTCCGGTCGAAGAGTTGAAATACGAAATGGATCGCCGCGCCTTCATCGGGCGCGGACGGAGCTTGCGCGATCCCGCCGGGGCTTCCCAGCCGCTTGGGGGTACGGCGGGCTGGACCCTCGATCCGATTTCTTCGCTCCAGTCCGAAATTTTCCTGGAACCGGGTGAGCAGCGCGTGATTTGTATCGTGACTGCAGTTGCCGCCAGCGCGCCCGCCGCGCTGGAAATCGCCGCGCGCCATGCCACACTTGCTTCCATGGAATGGGTGTTCGGGGATGCCGCGATTGAGGCCGCCCGCGCGGTCGGGCGCGCCCGGATGAAGCCGGAGAACTTGCCCGCAATCCAGTCCCTTGGCTCGCTGTTGGTCTACCCCCATGCCGCCATGCGCGCACGGCCGGTGCGAATCCGCGAAAACCAGCTAGGGCAGGGCGGGTTATGGGGGTTGGCGCTGTCGGGTGATCTGCCGATCCTGCTGCTGCGAACAAACGACGCAGAGGGCGACATGTTGCCCCTTCTTGCCAGCGCCCACCAGATGTGGCGGCGCACCGGACTGCCGGTCGACCTAGTGATCCTGCAGACCAGCGGTTCGACTTATGCCGAGCCCATGCGCGGCGAATTGCACGAATTGCTGCGGGAAATCGGGGCGAGCGAGATGCTCGGCCGCAATGGCGGTATTCACCTGCTATTCGCCGACCAGAGCGGTGCTGACCAGATCCGGTTGCTGGAGACCATGGCATGGGCAATTGTGGACGATAACGCCCGGTCACTGGCCGATCAGCTGGCGCAGATGCGCTTGCCGCCCGCGCTGCCGCCGCCGATTTTACCCAGTCTTGCGGAGCCCCCGACTCTCCCGCTCAAGCGAAAACGCCGCGAAAAGCTGTCGTTCGATAATGGTTTCGGCGGCTTTTCTGCTGATGGCCACGAATACGTGATCCGCCTTGAACCGGGGCAGGCCACCCCAGCACCATGGGCAAATGTCCTCGCCAATGATCATTTCGGTACGCTGGTGACTGAAAGTGGCGGCGGTTTCAGCTGGTCAGTGAACAGCGGCGAGAACCGCCTGACCACATGGACCAATGATCCGGTTTGTGACCGGCAAGTGGAAACGCTCTATCTGCGAGAGGAAGAATCGGCGGTAGTCTGGTCTGTCACTCCCGCACCCTCGGGTCAGGAAGAGCCTTGTGAAATCCGCCACGGGGCCGGTTATTCCAGCTGGCACAAATATTCCCACGGCATCATCCAGGAACAGCGGACCTTTGTGGCACCCGATGCAAGGGTGAAAGTGGTCCGCCTGCGCCTGACCAACAACACGGAGCGCAATCGCCGGCTGACCGCGACATATTATGCCGAATGGTTGCTGGGATCGCTTGCTTCGATTGCCCGGCGCCATGTCTCTTGCCGGTTTGACCCGTTGGGCCAGGTCATTTTGGCGAGTAGTCCGTGGAACATCGATTTCGCCGGTCGCGCCGCGTTCCTGACCGCTTCGCTCGATGCGCATGGCTTCACCACCGATCGGCAAGAGTTTCTCGGGCGGGAAGGGGCGGAAAGTTTTCCCGCGGCACTGGGCCGCTGGGGCCTGACCGGTACCGAAGTAGCAGGGGAAGATGCCTGCGGGGCATATCAGGTGCATCTCGACATTGCGCCTGGCGAAACCCGCGAAGTGTCTTTCATTCTGGGTGAGGCAGAAGGCGAGACAGAAGCGCTGGCGCTGGCTACGGAGTGGCGCTCCGCAGAGATGATCGCCGATGCCGACGCCGCGGTGAACTGGGAATGGGATGACCTGCTTGGCTGCATCACTGTGGAGACACCCGACCCCGCTTTCGACATGATGATCAACCGGTGGCTGATCTATCAGAGTGTCTCATCGCGAATTATGGCGCGGTGCGGTTTTTATCAGGCCAGCGGTGCCATCGGGTTCCGGGACCAGTTGCAGGATGTGCTGGCGCTGATCCCGTTCGATCCGGGCCGGACGCGGGCGCATATCCTGACCTGTGCGGCGCATCAGTTCGAGGAAGGCGACGTGCTGCACTGGTGGCACCCGCCATCGGATCGCGGTGTGCGTACGCGGTTTTCGGATGATCTGCTGTGGCTTCCCTATGCGGTGGGAACTTATGTCCGCGCCACCGGTGACAAGACGATCCTGGATGAAATCGTGCCGTTCCTGTCCGCGCCCCCGCTGACCGACGATGAACATGATCGCTACTCCCAATTCGAAGCACGCCCGCCCGGCGCGCCGCTGATCGATCACTGCGAGCGCGCGCTGGAGCGGATGCAATTCGGCGCGGGCGGCCTGCCGCTGATGGGCACGGGTGACTGGAATGACGGCATGGACCGGGTAGGGGACGAAGGGCGCGGCGAAAGCGTGTGGTTGGGGTGGTTCGGATCTGTCACGGCTGCCTTGCTTGCCGATCTGGAGCTGCGGATGGACCGCAAGCGCGAGGCCAAGCATTGGGCCGAACGCGCGGTGACCCTGCGCTGCAATGTTGAGGAATCGGGCTGGGACGGGGCATGGTACCGCCGCGCCTATGACGACGAGGGGCACCCGATCGGCTCTGCCAAAGAAGCGGACTGCCGGATCGACTCAATCTCGCAGAGCTGGGCCGCCTTTGCTGGCGGCGACCCTGTCCGTGTCTCGCTGGCACTGGAAGCGGCCAAGCGCGAACTGATTGATCGGGAGGCGAAACTCGCGCGTTTGCTGTGGCCGCCGTTCGACCAGGGACCGCGCGATCCGGGCTACATCAAGGCCTATCCGCCGGGCCTGCGCGAAAATGGCGGGCAATATTCCCACGCCGCAGCCTGGCTGGGGCTGGCGTTGGCGCAGACCGGCGATGCAGAAAGTGCCATCGGAATTTTCCACATGATCTGCCCGGCCAAGCGCAGTTCGACCAGCGAAGGCGCGGAGCATTACCGGATCGAACCCTATGTCACCGCAGGCGATATTGCGTCAGCCGAGTCGCACCGGGGCAAGGGGGGCTGGAGCTGGTATACCGGGGCGGCGGCATGGACCTGGCGGCTCGGCGTCGAGGGGCTGCTGGGGATCACCTGGCGTGATGGCGGCATTCGCGTGGCACCTTCTCTTCCGGCAGATTGGCCCGGATACCGCGCCACATTGAAGCGCGGCGATGCACGGATCGAGATCGTGGTCGAGCGCGCGGTTTACCTGAGCGGCCTCCGGATTGAGGTCGACGGCGCAGAATTCGACGGCGAAACGATAGATTTTCCAGCGGAGGGCGCGGCGCGTGAAGTGCTTGTACGCATCGGGACCAAAGTCCGCACATCCGTGGGAGCTGAAGCATGACGAAAGAACTGATCCTGGATTTTGCGCAGGTCTCGCGCGGCGATGTCGCCCGCGTCGGCGGGAAGAACGCCTCGCTCGGGGAGATGATCGGTGCGCTCGTGCCACAAGGGATCGCGGTGCCGCCCGGCTATGCGATCACGGCGGATGCGTTTCGGCTTTATCTGGCGCATAATCATCTCGACCGGGTTATCCCCGAACACATCGCGGCCCAAGTGGCGGGGAAGGCATCGCTGGCCGATACCGGGGCGGCTGTCCGTGCGCTGATCCTCCAAGGGATCTGGCCCGGCGAACTGGGGCAGGCGATCATTGAGGCCTACCGGTCATTGAGCGCTGAAACCGGCTTGCCGACGCTTGCCGTTGCGGTGCGTTCCAGCGCCACGGCGGAGGATTTGCCCGATGCCAGCTTTGCCGGACAGCAGGAAACATTTCTCAACATCAGCGGGGAAACGGCGCTGCTCAATGCGTGCAAACGCTGCTACGCCTCGCTCTATACCGATCGGGCCATATCCTACCGCGCCGCGCATGGTTTTGCCGAAGACAAGGTCGCCCTGTCGGTCGGAGTTCAGCGAATGGTGCGCGCCGACCTGGCCTGTTCCGGCGTCATGTTCTCGATCGATACCGAAAGCGGATTTCCCGATGTCGTGCTGATCGACGGCGCGTGGGGTCTTGGAGAGAATGTGGTGCAGGGGGCGGTTGATCCCGATGCATGGCAAGTCTTCAAACCGCTACTGGGTGATCCGGCCCTGTGCCCGATCATCGCCCGCGAACGCGGCGGCAAAGCTGTTAAGATGGTCTATTCGGATGCGTCAGGCGGCACCACGGCCAATGTCGAAACCAGCGCGGCAGAGCGCGCAGGCTACGTTCTGTCAGACAGCGAAGTCCTGCAACTGGCGCGCTGGGCGGCGGTGATCGAAGCGCATTACGGCTGCCCGATGGATATGGAATGGGCCAAGGATGGGCCCAGTGGGGATCTGTTCATTGTCCAGGCACGGCCCGAAACGGTTCAGTCCCGGACGGAGCGCGGAACGCTCAAATCCTATACGCTGGGGCCGACGGGATCTGAATTGGTCACTGGCCTCGCCATCGGCGAAGCAGCGGCAACGGGCAAGGTGTGCCGGATCGGAAGCGCCGCCCAAATCGGCGATTTCGTGGATGGTTCGGTGTTGGTCACCTCCACCACCGATCCCGATTGGGTGCCGATCATGCAGCGCGCGGCGGCCATCGTCACCGATCACGGCGGGCGGACATCGCATGCCGCCATCGTCAGCCGCGAATTTGGCCTGCCAGCGATTGTCGGCACGGGCAATGCGATGGCGGTGCTGCAATCAGGGCAAGAGGTTACGGTCAGCTGCGTCAGCGGGGAAAAGGGTGTGGTCTATGCAGGCTCGGCCGAGATCTCGGCGGAGACGATTAATCTGACCAGCCTGCCCGAAACGCGCACCAAACTTATGCTGAACCTGGCTGATCCCGATGCCGCCAGCCGTTGGTGGCAGCTTCCCAGCGACGGGGTCGGGCTGACCCGGATGGAATTTGTTGTCGCGAATGCGATCAAGGTACATCCGATGGCGCTGGTGCATTTTGACCAGCTGGAAGACGCAGCGGCCAAGGCTGAAATCGAGCGGTTGACGGCAGGTTATGCGGACAAATGCGATTATTTCGTCGATCAGCTAGCCTTGGGCCTCTCGCGCATTGCTGCGGTCCAATATCCTGCGCCGGTGATCGTCCGGATGAGCGACTTCAAAACCAATGAATATGCCGGCCTGATTGGCGGCGCGGCGTTCGAGCCGGATGAGGAGAACCCGATGATCGGCTTTCGCGGGGCCTCGCGCTATTATTCGCCGCTCTACCGTGCCGGATTTGCGCTCGAATGCCGCGCGATCAAGCGGCTGCGGGAGGAAATGGGGTTCACCAATGTCGCGGTGATGATCCCATTTTGCCGCACCCTGGGAGAAGCCGACAGGGTGATCGAGGTGATGGAGCAGGAACGGCTGAGGCGCGGCGAGAATGGCCTTGAGCTGTATGTCATGTGCGAAATTCCCGCCAATGTCGTTCTGGCGGGTGATTTTGCACGGCGGTTCGACGGATTCTCGATCGGCAGCAATGATCTGACCCAGCTGACCCTCGGGATCGACCGGGATTCCGAATTGCTGGCCGAACAGTTCGACGAAACTGATCCGGCGGTTGAGTGGATGATCCGCCATGTCATCACCGAGGCACAGCGGCATGACACCAAGATCGGCCTGTGCGGACAGGCGCCGAGCGACCACCCCGAATTCGCGCGCTTCCTGGTCGAATGCGGGATCGATTCCATTTCAGTCACGCCCGACAGTTTCGTGGCCGTAAAGCGTCACATCGCCGAGGCCGAGCAGACCTCAACGGGGGCCAGCCATGTGAGGAGGGCTGCGCGATGATGGATCTGGCAACGCTGACCATGAACCCCACGCTGGACGCGGCGTGCCAGGTTGAGCGGGTCATGCCCACGGTCAAGCTGCGCGCGAACAATGAACGCTATGATCCGGGCGGCGGCGGGATCAATGTTGCGCGGGTGTTCGTCCGGCTGGGGGGCAACGCAAGGGTGTATTACCTGTCGGGCGGCGCGACCGGAGTGGCGCTCGACGGCTTGCTCGACCTGCACCAGTTGGTGCGCAAGCCAATCAAGATCGCCGGGCAAACCCGGGTCAGCACGACCGTCCATGAACGCAGCACGGGGCAGGAATTCCGCTTTGTACCTGCCGGTCCGCAGATTGCCGAAAGCGAATGGCGTGAATGCCTGAGCCTGCTTAACCATGCGAAGCATGATTATCTGGTTGCCAGCGGGTCCTTGCCGCGCGGAGTGCCGGATGATTTCTATGCCCGCGTCGCGGCCATCGCCAAGCGTAACGGGATGCGCTTCGTGCTCGACACGTCCGGGCCTGCGCTGGCCGCCGGTCTGGCTGGCGGTGATGTTTTCCTGGCCAAACCGAGCCTGGAAGAATTCCGGACGTTGGTTGGCAAGGATCTGGCTGGCGAAGACGCGATTGCGCAGGCCGCCATGGCCGTGGTCGAACGCGGGGAAGCGAAATATCTGGCGGTCACGATGGGCAGCAAGGGCGCGGTGCTGGCCAGCCGTGCCGGTCCGCTGGCGCTGCCCGGAATCACGGTGGAATCGAGCAGCGCGGTGGGCGCTGGGGACAGTTTCCTGGCGGCAATGATCCATGCGCTTGCGCTGGGTAGACCGGCCGAAGAGGCGTTCCGCTTCGGCATTGCCGCAGGCGCCGCCGCCGTCCTTACATCAGGGACCGATCTTTGCCGGGCGGAGGATGTCCAGCTGCTTTTCAACCAGCAGGAGGATCCTGGTTGAAAGCCTCGCCGATCCTGCACTTACGAGCATTTGCGTAGTTACCACGATCACGCATCTCGCCACTGTTTGCATTCACCTAGGCAGAAAGGGGCGGCGCGATGGCGCAATTGATGAAGGCGGCAATATTCATTGAACCGGGGCGTATTATCCTCGGCGAAAAGCCGGTGCCCGATGTCGGCCCGCTGGACGCGCTGATCCGGATTACTATGACCACCATCTGCGGCACTGATGTGCATATTCTTAAAGGTGAATATCCGGTCGAAAGGGGGCTGACCGTGGGTCATGAACCGGTCGGCATTATCGAGAAGCTGGGCTCGGCCGTAACCGGATATGAGGAAGGCCAGCGGGTGATTGCAGGGGCGATTACGCCGTCGGGAACGTCCTATGCCTCGCTGTGCGGGTTTCACGCCCAATGCGGCGGGCAGCATGGCCTAGGCTGGAAAGCCATTGGCGGCTGGCGGTTCGGCAACACCATCGATGGCGCGCAGGCGGAATATCTGTTGGTGCCCGATGCGATGGCCAATCTCGCCCCAATCCCGGAGGGCTTGAGTGATGCGCAGGTGCTGATGTGTCCCGACATCATGTCGACCGGCTTCGGCGGGGCGGAATCGGGAAGGATCAGGATCGGCGATACGGTGGCGGTGTTCGCCCAGGGTCCGATTGGCCTGTGCGCCACGGCAGGCGCGCATATGATGGGTGCGACCACGATCATCGGAGTGGAAAGCATCCCGGCCCGGATCGAAATGTCGAAGAAAATGGGTGCGACCCATGTGGTCGATTTTTCGAAGGTCGATCCGGTGGACGAGATCATGAAGATCACCGATGGACGCGGTGTCGATGTCGCCATCGAAGCGCTTGGTTTGCAGGCCACCTTCGAGGGCGCGCTGCGGGTGCTGCGGCCCGGCGGGACATTGTCATCGCTCGGCGTCTATTCAGGCGATCTGACCATTCCGCTCGATGCGTTTTCGGCCGGGCTGGGCGACAATACGATCCGCACCACGCTTTGTCCGGGCGGCAAGGAACGGATGCGCCGATTGATGGCCGCGGTGGAATCCGGGCGAGTGGATACCGGACAATTGGTCACCCATAACTATCCGCTCGATTCCATCGAAGACGCTTATGATCTGTTCGCCCACCAGCGGGGCGGAGTGCTGAAGGTGGCAATCACTCCTTGATCCAAAGGGGCTTTCGCTGGCGCCGTGAAGCCGAAATTTGGGGGTAGGACTTGTCTGGTAAGCATCAACCCCTCCCGCCGCTGCTGTCTTTGGTGGCGATTGGCATTCTGGTGCTTCTGGGCATCGTCCTGTGTTATCTGATCACCGCGCCGTTTATCCCTGCGCTGGTCTGGTCGTTTACGCTGGCAGTCCTGTTCGCACCGGTAGAGCGCATACTTCGCGCACGGCTTCGCAGCCCGGTACTGTCAGTTTCCATCGCCATGGTAATCGCGGCCACACTGGTGGTCGCGCCGGTGATCTTTGTCTCGGCGGCTCTGCTGGAAAGCATCATCAACAGCATGGACGCGATGAGTGCGGTCTTGTCTGCCGGAGACGGAGGCGGCCTGTCGCGGGATTATCCCGAACTATCCTCAGTGATTATCTGGCTGGATAGCCGGTTGGGCCTGCCGCAATTTTTCGAATCCTTCACAGTCTGGCTACAGGGCTGGGGTGCCAGCCTGATCCTCGGTTCGATCACCAGTGTGATTAATTTGCTGCTGACGTTCTATTTCCTATTCTACATGCTGCGTGACAGGGGCCCGATCGTGGCAGCTACGGAAAATCTGCTGCCTCTGTCGCATGGCGAGTTTCGATTGCTGGCGGGCCGGATGGAGAAAACCGTCTTTGCCGCGGTTTATGGCACCGCGGCGGTTTCAGCCTTGCAGGGATTTCTTGGCGGCTTGGTGTTCTGGTGGCTGGACCTGCCATCGCCGATTTTCTGGGGCGTAATCATGGGACTTCTGGGAATCGTCCCATTTCTGGGTGCGTTCATTGTTTGGGTTCCGGTTTCGGTAGCGCTGGCCTTGAATGGACAATGGGCATCGGCGTTGATCTTGGTGATCTGGGGGACCTTCATCGTCGGCCTGATCGATAATATCGTGTATCCAATCCTGGTCGGGCGCCAGCTTGCGCTCCATTCCATGCTGTCTTTCATCGCTATTGTCGGCGGGATCGTGATCTTCGGCGCGCATGGTTTCGTCCTGGGCCCGCTCATCGTCGCAGCGACGCAGAGCCTGTTCGAGGTCCTGAAAAGGAGGTTCGACGCGGGCGGCCTCGCCGCCCAAGCATAGGGATATCTACGCATCCCGCTGGATGGGCCTGTCCGATATCGCCCATGCCATGCGAAAAATTCTAGTCCTTGATGGCCACCCGCACGATGACCGTGATCATTACGTGCATGCGCTCGCGTCCGCCTATGTGAAAGGTGCGGAGGAACTGCACGAAGTGCGCCGGATTGACCTGGCCCGGCTGGATTTCCCGATCCTGCGTGATCCGGACGACTGGAAATCGGGCGAAGCAGTGGAAAATCTGCACGAAGTCCACGAGGCGGTGGATTGGGCGGATCATCTGGTGATCCTGTACCCGCTGTGGATGGGAGATGTTCCGGCCCTGCTCAAGGCATTGCTGGAACAGGTCGCGCGTCCCGGTTTCGCAATCCAGCCAAAGCAGCACGGCCTGTACCGCAAGCTGCTGAAGGGCAAATCCGCCCGCCTGATCGTGACGATGGGAATGCCGGCCGCAGCCTATTCCATCTTCTTTCGTTCCCATAGCGTGAAGAGTTTCAAGCGAAACATCCTGCATTTCGTCGGGGTTTCCCCTGTCCGGGTCACGCTGATCGGCCGCGTGGACAAGAGCGACGCTTACCGCAGGAAATGGCTTGAAAAGGTCGAGGGTCTTGGCCGGTTTGGCCGCTGAGATCGTGCCGGCAATGCACGCCATGCAACTCGATGCTCCGGGCGAGAGACTGCATCTGGTGGAGCGTGACATGCCCCGACCGGGTCCCGGTGAAATTCTGATCGAGATATCTGCTTGCGGGGTCTGCCGCACCGATCTGCATGTACTCGACGGCGATATCACCGGCAGCCTGCCGATCATTCCCGGTCACGAAATTGTCGGACGGATTGCCCGGCTGGGCGAAGAAGTCGGCCGGTACGAAATCGGCCAGCGCGTTGGCGTGCCGTGGCTGGGCCATACCTGCGGCCGGTGCCCCTATTGTCGCTGTGGCGCGGAAAACCTGTGTGACGATCCGCAATTCACCGGTTTCACCCGTGATGGCGGCTATGCCAGCCATGTCGTCGCGGATGCAGACTATTGCTTCGCCCTGCCTGACAAGTTCGGTGATGCAGAGGCGGCGCCGCTGCTTTGCGCTGGGCTGATCGGGTACCGGGCGCTACGCATGGCGGGCGATGCGTGGCGCATCGGGTTCTTCGGGTTCGGCGCTGCGGCACATATCCTTGCGCAGATCGCCGTGTGGCAGGCGCGCGAAGTGTACGCCCTGACCCGGCCGGGTGATCTGACCACCCAGAAATACGCCCGCTCTCTGGGATGCGCATGGGCGGGGGATTCGGACAAGGCGGTTCCGGAACTGCTGGATGCGGCAATTATCTTCGCCCCGGTCGGTGCACTGGTGCCAGCCGCGCTCAAATCGGTTCGCAAAGGCGGGCGGGTTGTCTGCGCCGGGATCCATATGTCCGACATTCCGTCTTTCCCCTACCGGGATCTGTGGGGCGAACGGTCGATTGTGTCGGTTGCCAACCTGACGCGCGCAGATGGTGAGGAGTTTTTCGCGCTCGCCGCCGAGGCACCGATCTCGACCAGTGTCGAGCGGTTTCCGCTGGAACAAGCCAATCTGGCACTCGACCTGCTGCGCGAGGGGGTGATCGAAGGCGCTGCCGTGCTTATCCCCTGAGCCCTATTATCAGCTGCCGGGACTATGACTGACACGGTTTTCGGCATGCTCCCGCGCGCTTGCCAGCAACTCCACCACCTCGGCATCGCTGGTCTGGCCGAAATCATGGTAATGCGCGCCAACAGCGTAAAATGGCTCGGGCGCTATCAGGCAAACGATATCGTCACACAGGCCGCGCAGATTGGCCAGCGTGTCGCGCGGCGATACCGGAACGGCCAGCACGATGCGGGCCGGCTTCGCCTTAGCCAGAGCCTGCAGTGCCGCCTTCACCGTATTGCCGGTGGCGATCCCGTCATCGACGATGATCACCGTGCGGCCCTGCACCGACACTGCCGGACCGGTCTGATAGGCCGCGCGCCGCCGTTCGATTTCCGCCAGCTCGCTGGTCACTTCGTGTTCGATATAGGCTTCGGTGGCGCCGACCATCCGGGCCGCCGCCTCGTCGATGACAACTTGAGGGGAAGAGCCATCGACGAGTGCGCCGATACCGTATTCCTTGTGCCCGGGGGCACCGATCTTGCGCACCATGATGATGTCGAGCGGTGCGTTCAGTGCCTCGGCGACTTCATAACCCACCGGGACGCCGCCGCGCGGCAGGGCCAGCACGACCGGATCGCGCAATTGCATCGGCAGCAGAGCTGCGGCCAAAGCCTTTCCGGCCTGCGTTCGGTCGGTGAAGCGGCCGAAACCCCGGGTCACGTCTGCTTCCCAAGATGCATCAGGAACCAGTCTGCCGCCAGGTCGACTACGCGGTCGAGTGTGCCGGGTTCCTCGAACAGGTGGCTGGCGCCCGGAACGATCACCAGTTCGCTGGCACAGGTGAGTTCCGACGCTGCCGCGCTGTTGAGCTGGATAACTTGGGTGTCGAGCGAACCCACTATCAGCAAGGTCGGTGCCAGAACTTCCGAGAGCGCAGGTTTGCCTGCAAGGTCCGGCCGCCCGCCGCGTGACACCACTGCCGCAATTCGTCTGTCGCCGGCGGCCGCGTACAATGCTGCGCCAGCCCCGGTGCTGGCCCCGAAATAGGCAGGGCGCAGGCCACTGGAATCTTTGAAGTTTTCGGCCCAATCGGTCGCCCGGACCAGCCGGGATGCGAGCAGGGGTATGTCGAACACATTGCGCCGGTCGCGTTCCTCCTCTGGCGAGAGCAGGTCCAGCAGCAGAGTGGCCAGCCCCGCTTCGCGCAGCCGGCGGGCAACGTAATTGTTGCGCGGGCTCAACCGACCGCTGCCGCTGCCATGTGCGAAGATGACCAATCCGTTGGCGCGCAACGGGACACCGAGCAGGGCAGAGAGCCCTGGTTCGCCGGGGATGGTAATCTCGCGGCAATCGGCGGTCAGTTGATCCATGTCCGCTCTCCTCTCACAGGCTGAACGGCCAGATTTCCGGCGCACCATGGGGCTGTTCGGGGCCGAGCGGGGTCACTGCCCGGGTTTCCTCGAGCCAGACATACGTGTCGAATTGTTCGCCCAGGACCGCCTGGAAATAATGGCTGAGATATTCGCTCTCCGGCCGGTAAACGACCCCTACGGCGCGCTGTAAACGAGGTTGGCCGAGCGCTTCGAGCAGTTGGCCACTAGCGCCTCGGCGCCAGTCGAGCATGCAGCGGGGCAGCCCAATATGGCGCAATGCAGCCTCCCAACTATCGGGCCGGGCCGGACGAAGCTGCATGACCTTCATCGCTGCGCCCCAGTCCGAAGCGGCGGCTACGGTCCCTCGGTCGGTTCCGAAGCCGATCAGCACCGCGTCATCGGCATAGGCCGCGCGCACCAGCTCGCCGATATTGAACTCGCCGCGCCATCCCATCGCGGTGGCCGCGGCATTGCCGACATGCGAATTATGCGCCCATACGATGGCACGCGCATTGCCGTGATGGGCCATCAGGGCCTGAAGGGTTTCGAACATATGCCGGTCGCGCAGGTTCCAGCTTTCCGCCGCACCGCGATAGATCGACCGGTAATATTGCTCGGCTGCGCGCACGATCCGGGCGTTGCGTTCGGCATCGAAAAACGCCTCGCCGTCGCTGGCGATCCACTGCATCCGGTGATCGAGCAATTCGCGCAATTGCGCGACCACCGCATCCTCGCACGCGGCAAACCGGCTTCGTTCGACCGCATGGCCATATTGCTGCGGTTCGTCCTGCCATGGGGTCAGGCAGCCATAGCGCTGTCGTGCCCGCTCAGCGGCGCGCGGGTCTTGCTGTTCGAGATATTCGATGACCGCATGGATCGATTCGCCCAGGCTGTAGACATCCAGCCCGCGCAGGCAAACGCGCTGATCTTCCGGCAGATTGGCATTGTAACTGCGCAGCCAGTCGATGAAGCCGAGCATCTCTTCGTTCCGCCACATCCATGTCGGAAAACGTGCAAATGGTTCGCCAAGGCGTGGGCGAGGGCCCTTGTGCCGGACATAATCGTCCAGCCTGGCGATATCGGGCCAGTCGCCTTCCACCGCGATCACGCTGAAGCCGTAACCTTCGATCAGCCTGCGGGAAATGGCCGCACGGGCGGTATAGAATTCATGCGTACCATGGGTGGCTTCACCCAGCAGTACGACCCGTGCATCGCCGAACCGCTCGAAAGTATCGCCGAATGATTGCTGATCGGGTGATGGGAGGGTTTCTGCATGTTCGCGCAGACAGGCATCGAGGTCGATGCTGCTTGCCAAGGCCGGATTATACGCTGTCATGCCGCGCGCCTTTCTTCCCGCAACCGCCGCATTCGGGCGCGGCGTGCCAAGCCGCACATTCCATCGGCCGGGCCAGCTCATCCATACGTAATGTCCCGAAAACCAGGCGCCAACGCTGGACCTTTGGAGTTTTGTTTTCGGCTGACGGAAAATTTGTCCTGCGAGGATTAGTCGGCTGCTCGGGAATAATGCCAGCGGAACCGGGAAAATCGTATCGTGTCGGAGTGCATCATACGTTTGTCGATTGCATGCGCCCCTGCACCGAGCAATTTGTCATGGTCTAATTCGACGATTCAATGAATTACGGCGGAATAGGGCTTGCACGGATGAGCAAAGCGGTCGCAGATGAGGACCGGCGTATTTAGCGGCAACAGGGGCGTGTCAATCATTGAAAAAGAACAGCAATTGACGCGCCTGCCAGTGCAAGCACTACGTGTTGCGGGATGCCATTTCCGCTTGGCCGGTCCGTTGCTGGCGGTAATCGCACTTGGCGGCTGCGCGCGGTCGATGAACTATGCCGATTTGCCGTCCGCCAATATCGCGGTTCCCGAGCAATGGAGCGGCGGCAGTGCGCCGCTGGAAACAGATATTGGGGATTACTGGCTTTCGCTTGATGATCCGATGCTTGCCGAATTCGTCCAATTGGCAGTGCAGAACAATCTCGACCTTGCCCAATCCGCCGCTCGCCTTGCGCAGGCCAGAGAAGCGGTGGTCATCGCCCGGGCTGGCCGCCTGCCATCGCTCTCGGCCAGTGGCGGGGTCAGCCGGGATGTGGGCGATTTTGCGGACAAGACCCCGCAATTCTCGGTCGGTGCAGATGCCGGCTGGGAAGCCGATTTGTTCGGCCAGATTGGCGGCTCGATTACGGCGGCTCGGGCCGATCTGGCCAGCGCAGGCTATTCGTTGGCCGATCTCCAGCGCGCCATCATCGGCAATGTTGCCTTGTCGACCATCGCGGCCAGGTCCGCCGCCGCGCAGCTTGCGATTGCCCGGGATACGCTGGTCAACCAGGACGAGAATTTGCAGATCGCTCGCTGGCGGATGCAGGCCGGGCTGGTGTCCAGCCTCGATGTCGAGCAAGCGCGGGTACAGCGCGCACAGACCGCCGCCACGATACCCTCGCTCGAAAGTGACCTGGCGGCGACTACCAATGCCATTTCGACGCTGATCGGTGAACCGCCGGGCAGGGTGCTTGCCATGCTGGAGCCTGAAGCCCCGATTCCGGCACCACCCGAAATAGTGGGCCTTTCCGCCCCGGCAGAGGTGCTGCGGCGCCGGCCCGATGTTCGCGCGGCAGAGGCCACCTTGCTGGCCAACAGCGCGCGGATCAATGTGGCGCGTGCGCAATTGTTGCCGCTCGTCCGGTTGACCGGTTCGGTTGGCAGCAGATCGCTCGGCATCGGCAATCTGTTTGATGCCATCACGGGCAATCTGTTCGCCGGAGTCAGCCAGTTGATCTTCGATGGCGGCCGAACGCGGGCGCAGGTCGGCAGCGCAGAGGCAGCGGCGGAAGGATCGCTCGCTGCATGGCGGCAAGCAATCCTGCGCGCGCTGGAAGATGTCGAGACAGGGACGTCGGATCTGCGCGCCGCTCGGCAGCGGGTTGCCCTGTTGGCAGAAGCTCGGGAGGCGGCGGAGAATGCAGCAATTTTGGCGCGCAGCCAGTACCAGGCAGGGCTGACCGATTTCCGGACCTTGCTGACCGCTGAAAATCAGTTGCTGTCCGCCCGCAATTCGCTCGTCGCTTCGCAGGCCCAGCGGGCCAGCGCCTATGTCACGCTGACGCAGGCGCTTGGCGGCGGCTGGGACCCGAGCGATTATCCAGACAGCTTTAGCCTAGGATCGAATCCATGAGTGAAACTGCAGAAACCGGCGAACAGGCTCCGGAAACCATGGAAGAATTTCTGGGCGAAAAGGAACGTCCGCGCTGGCGGCGCTGGGCCAAATACTGGGTGCCTGCCCTGATCGTGCTCGCGCTGATCCTGGTCATTTCGCGCTGCTCTGGCGGCGATGAGGGACCGCAATACATTAGCGTGCCGGTCGAGGAAAAAGCGCTGGACCTGACAGTCAGTGCGACCGGTAATCTGCGCCCGACCAATCAGGTGGAGGTCGGCTCCGAAGTCTCTGGCCGGATCGACCTGATTACGGTCGATGTGAATGACCGGGTGACCCGCGGACAGGTTCTCGCCCGCATCAATACGGATATTATCGACGACCAGATCGCGCAGGCCCGGGCCAATCTGAATGCTTCGCGGGCGGCAGTGGCTCAGGCGCAGGCCTCGCTTGATGTCGATACCGCCCAGCTTGGGCGGTTGCGCGAGGTTTACCGGATTTCCGGCGGCAAGGTGCCCTCGCGAACTGAACTGGAGGCAGCGCAGGCCAATGTGGCCCGTGACCGCGCTGGGGTTGCATCTGCGCGCGCCAATGTTGCGGCATCGGAGGCTGCGCTGTCTTCCAGCCTGACCAATCGCAGCCGCGCGGTTGTCCGCTCACCGGTCACCGGAGTCGTACTCGCGCGGCAGGTCGAACCGGGTCAGACGGTTGCCGCATCCTTCAACACGCCGACTCTGTTCGTACTGGCGGAAGACCTTTCCACCATGCAATTGCGGGTGGAAATCGACGAGGCCGATGTTGGCCAGGTCAAGGCCGGGCAGAAGGCTACGTTCGCGGTCGATGCCTATCCCGGGAAACGATTTCCTGCGGTGGTTGACCGGATCGACCTGGCATCCAGCAACACGGCAACGGAAAGTACCGCCGCCCAGGCCACAAGTGATTCCGTGGTCAATTATGAAGCACGGTTGTCGGTTGCCAATCCGGATGGGCTCTTGCGCCCAGGCATGACCGCCACAGCGACTATTTCAACGGAAAGTACCGGCGTGCAATTGCTGGTTCCCAACAGCGCGCTGCGCTTCGACCCGGACGAAGAAAAGGTGGAGAGCGGCGGTGTGCTCAACCCGCAAATCGGGCTGGAAAAAGGACAGCAGGAAGCAACCATCGGTGCCGGTAGCCGCCAGCGGGTGTATGTCTTGCAAGCCGATGGCACGCTCAAGGGTATCGCTGTGGTGACCGGGCAAAGCGATGGCCGCCAGACCGTGGTAACCTCGTCCAGGCTCAAGAAGGGTATGAAAGTCGTCACCGGTACCAAGGCTGCTGGGAAATGACCGATAATGGCGCCGCGCGGCATCTGATCGAACTGGAGGGGGTAACCAAGACCTTCGGCACGGGTCCTGCCGCATTCCAAGCGCTCAAGGGTGTGGACCTGACGATCGACAAGGGTGACTTCGTGGCTATCATGGGTCCATCCGGATCGGGCAAATCGACCACCATGAACATCCTGGGCTGCCTGGATGTCCCGACATCGGGAAAATTCCGGTTTCGCGGGACGGAAGTCCAGTCGCTGACCCGTGACCAGCGGTCGCTGCTGCGCCGCCGCTATCTCGGATTTGTCTTTCAGGGCTTCAATCTGCTATCCCGCACCACCGCGCTGGAGAATGTCGAACTGCCGCTGCTCTATCGCGGCGAGAGCAAGGCCGCACGGCGCAAAGCGGGCCTGAAGGCACTTGATCTGGTCGGTCTTGTTCCGTGGGCGGATCATACGCCTGCCGAGCTATCCGGCGGGCAGCAACAGCGCGTGGCAATCGCCCGCGCCTTGGTAACGGAACCCGACGTTTTGCTCGCGGACGAGCCAACCGGCAATCTGGATACCGAACGCTCCATCGAAATCATGGAATTGCTGACCGATCTCAACCGGGCCGGTATTACCATTCTGCTAGTGACCCACGAGGCGGAAATGGCGCAATTTGCGCGTACCATCGTGCATTTTCGTGACGGTATCGTCGAGCGGATCGATCGCAAGGTGGATGCGCGCGGAAGGCACGCCGTCGATCACGGGGGCAGCGCCTGATGTTCGGCATATTCGGCGCCACCCTGTTATTGTCCTTGCGCGAAATCCGGCGCCATTTGCTCAGGTCCTTCCTGACCACGCTGGGCATCATCATCGGGGTCGCCGCAGTGATTACCATGGTGACGCTCGGCAACGGCGTGACCGCCTCGATCCGTGACGAGATTTCCTCGCTCGGGTCCAACATCTTCATCGTTTTCCCGGTGCGCACGGAGCGCGGCAATCCGCGCCCGTTCGACCAGAGCGATATCGAGGCTGTGGCCAGCCAGATTGCTGGTGTGGAACTGGCTGCAGGCAGCGCATCATCCAGCGCAATTGCGTTCCATAACGGGCAAAACTGGACCACCAGTGTCAACGGCGTGGAAAACGATTTCCTGCGGGCGCAAACAATCGATGTGGTCCAAGGCCGCATGTTTACTGCCGCTGAAGAAAGTTCCGGCCAGAATGTCTGCATCCTTGGCCCCAAGGTGCTGGAGGCGATATTTGTGCCCGGTACCAGCCCGCTGGGCGAGGAAATGCGCCTGAATTCGGTATCCTGCACCGTGATCGGAGTGCTCGATGAACGCGGGCAGGGCGGCGGCGGACAAGATCAGGACAATGTCGTGATGATGCCGCTCAAGACGGTCCAGCGCCGGTTTGTCGGCAATACCGATATCCAGTCCTTCGTGGTCAAATATGACAGCGATTATGCGAGTTCCGGCATCCAGGATTCGCTGGTCAGCTTGCTACGCGAACGCCGTCTGCTGCAGGATGGGCAGGACAATGATTTCAACGTGATCGACACCGCGCAGGTCAATGATGCCCTGGGCGCGGCCACTGGCGCATTGACCGCTATGGTCGCGGCCATTGCC
Source organism: Allopontixanthobacter sp. (assembly GCA_041552775.1). Classification (GTDB taxonomy): domain Bacteria; phylum Pseudomonadota; class Alphaproteobacteria; order Sphingomonadales; family Sphingomonadaceae; genus Allopontixanthobacter. The sequence continues at coordinate 11,337 of JBFEKH010000004.1, read as the reverse complement.
GCCATCAGCCTGTTGGTCGGCGGGATCGGGATCATGAACATCATGCTGGTGTCGGTGACGGAGCGTACGCGCGAAATCGGCATCCGCCTGGCCATCGGCGCGCTGGCGCGGGAGGTACAATTGCAATTCCTGACCGAGGCAGTGGTGCTATGCTGTCTTGGCGGGATGATCGGGATCGCGCTGGCCTTCGGCCTGTCCTACGGCCTTTCGGCAGCAGTGGACGTGCCCTTCCTGTTCAATCCGGCCATCAACGTGATGAGCTTCCTGTTTTCTGCTGTAATGGGCATCGTCTTTGGATATTACCCCGCCAGGCGAGCTGCCCAGCTTGATCCGATTGAGGCGCTTCGACACGAATGATCTGGTGTTCGCCGTTGGAGCAATCTCGCACGAAAAGCCATGGAAGAATGGCCGTGCAATTGGCCGATGGTGGCGACCGATTACGCAGCTAAACCCTGCGAAAACGTCCTCAGAACCGCAGACAGGCCAGGACTTTCCATCAGCGTGCGGGGATGGACCTGTGCGAGGAGGCTATCGGCAAGTTCGATTTCACCAGCTATTTCTGGCTTTTGGTAACCGGACATATGCCCGACGCGAAGCAGAAAGCTCTGGCCGATGCGGTCCTGTGCGCGATTGCCGAGCATGGGCTCGTGCCAAGCGTCGTGGCCACCCGGATGACATTTGCCGCAGCACCAGAAGCGTTTCATGGTGCCGTCGCGGCGGGCCTTCTCGGCTGCGGTTCGGTGGTTCTGGGCAGCGCTGAAGTCGCCGGGCGTTTCTAGGCGGAATGCATTGCCCGTGCTGATAATGAAGGCATCAGCTATGACGAGGCAGCGAAAGCAGGGATTGCCGAACTGCGGGCTGAAAAGAAAGCCATTCCCGGCTTTGGCCATCCGCAGCATTCCGGCGGGGATCCGCGTGCACATCGCCTGCTGGCGATCGCGAAGGAACAGGGTGTCGAGGGCAAGCACATTGAAATGCTCGGAGCAATCGGACGCGCTTTGCCCGAAGTGATAGGCCGCGAATTGCCGATCAACGTCAATGGCGCGATCCCGGTTGTAATGCTCGACGCTGGCTTCCCGCTCGCAGCCCTCAAGGGTATCTCGTTGCTGGCGCGCACCGCCAGCCTGATTGCGCATTTGCAGGAAGAAAGCGAACGCCCGATCGGCTTTATCATGAGCGGGGCCGCCGCGGGCCGAATTGAATTCCAGTAAACACATCCTTGCGATCCGGGCGCAAACGTCCCTCCTTGGATTATTGAGGTATCAGCCATGACTGCCCTGCTTGTTACCAGCTATACGATCACGGATGTTGAGGGGTATGCCCCATATCCGGAAGCAGTCGCATCTACATTGCTGCCATATCTAGGCGAACTGGTTGCGGCTGATTTCGATAGTGAAGTCGTCGAGGGGGAGCCTCGCCCGGTAACCGTGATCGTCAGCTTCCCGTCCAGAGAGTCCGCGCGCAATTGGTACGAATCGCCCGGCTACGTGGCGGTCCGTTCGCTGCGTCAGAACAACAGCGAGGGTACGGTGGTGATCGTGCACAGACTGGATGCCGCTAGCTGATCAACCGGTTGATTGATGATCGTACCCTGACGCTGTCAGGGCGGTGCCTCCGCCCCAAGAGTTTGCATTGCACCGAGCGGTTCAGGCGGCGAGTTAGTACCACCTTCCCCGAGTGCAAATGGTCACTCAAGTTCGTTTGCGCCGTCAAGTTTGGAATCTTTCTCAAATAGCGGGGGCGCCAGCTCCGAAGTCTGGATCATCCTGTCCAGATTTCCTGCATCGCGATCAAAATAACGGAACGGGCACTCTGCCGCCTTGTCTGAATATCGAAGCAGGAATGACCGCGCTATTTGCAGGCTTCGGCAATCGGGCAATGTACGGTTCCACAGATTGAGGGTTGTCCGTTCCAGCTTGGCGAACATGGCAAGGGATCTCGATAAAGATAGAGGATTTTGCAAGAGCTGTGGTATGGGCAGCCATGACGCGCCAACTCGCAAGCGATGAGCTGAACGAGCTCATTATCCACACTCAATTGGAAAATGGCGCGAAAGTCTGCCTTCGCTCGATCCGGCCGTCGGACGAAGAGCAGATGCGGAAAGGGATTGCGCAGCTTTCCCTCGAATCCCGATATTTGCGCTTCTTTACTGCCCAGCCGATGCCTTCTGACCGGGTGATCGAGAAACTGGTCGATGTCGATGGCCATCGACACATTGCGTGGGGCGCGATCTTGTCCGACGCCGGGGGCAACCCCGCCATTGGCGCAGTGCATGTGATCAGGGACGACGAATTAAGCCAGACCGGAGAATTTTCAGTTGCGATCGTCGATGCGTATCACGGCCAGGGACTGGCCCGAATGTTGACTGCCGTGCTGCTCGCCAATTGCCGGATTGAGGGGATCACTTCACTGGAAGTGCAAATCCTGTCGCAGAACCGGGCGGCGATCAATCTGGTGAATTCGCTCGGCGGAAAGAAGTGCGGCTCTGAATCCAGTGTCAGCGATTACACCCTGGACACCCAGAGTGCTCTGGACAGTCTGGGTAAGCTGCCAGCCACAGCCGGCCTGCAAGATGTGTTCTCGGCATTGCGGATCTTCTGACCTGACCACTTGATCATATCATGGTGATGATCATTATAACGCCCCGCAGGCCGACAAGGTGTGTGACTTCGATTTTCTGTTCGGAAGCCGCGATGATATTGTCACGCGGGAGAGCCATTTATGCCTGAATTTGCAACCTATCCCAGCCTCAACGGCAAAACGGTTTTTATCACAGGCGGCGCAACTGGCATTGGCGCGGCGATGGTGGAATCCTTTGCCGAACAGGGCGCAATCGTCGGTCATCTTGATCTGGCAGAGGTTGCTGCGGCGGCTCTGGGAGATAAAATCGCTGCGGGAGGCCAATCCCGCCCGTGGTTCCGCCACGTGGATGTGACCGATATCGCGGCGCTGAAAAACACCATTGCCGAGTTCGCGAACGAAAATGGCGGCACGCTGGATGTCTTGGTCAACAATGTCGCCAATGATACGCGGCACGATCCGCTGGAAACAACGATCGAGAGCTGGCGGTCGTGCATGGCGGTCAATCTTGATTGCGCGTTCTTTGCGGCCCAACAGGCCATTGAATTGATGCGCAGCCGGGGGAATGGCGGGTCGATCGTCAATTTTTCGTCGATCAATGCATTGCTCGGGCCGGAACAGATGCCGGGCTATGTGACCGCGAAAGCCGGGCTGATGGGTATGACAAAGGCGCTCGCCCGCCAATACGGGCCGGACGATATCAGGGTGAACACGGTCCTGCCCGGCTGGGTTGTTACTCAGCGCCAGCTTGACCTTTGGCTGACCAGGGAAGCCGAGGCCGAGTGGATGAAGCAGGTTGCGCTAAAGAAGCGGATCGAACCGGTCGATGCGGCCAATCTCGCCATGTTCCTGGCCGCTGATGACAGCCGGATGATTACCAATCAGCATTTCGTGATTGATGGTGGGCGCGTCTGACTATTTCGTTTCAGCCAACGAGTGCTGCCTTGTAGGCGGCTACCAAGGCAACGGCGTCGCGGGCGATGTCCTCCACTGGCTTTCCAGGTTTGAAAAGGGATCCGCCGATACCGAAACCGCTGGCCCCGGCGGCAATATATTCCGCCATGTTCGCCGCATTGATGCCGCCCACAACATAGACCGGAACAGCGGGCGGCAGAACGGCCCGGACTGCCTTGAGGATGGGGGGCGCCATCAGTTCCGCCGGGAATATCTTGAGCCCGGTTGCACCAGCTTCCAGCGCGGTAAACATTTCGCTCGGGGTCAGGACCCCCGGGAACGACACCATGCCCCTCGCGGAAGTGCGGACGATAACCTGGACATTGCAATTGGGGGAGACCACCAGTCGGGCCCCAAGGTCGGCCAGGGCATCGACCTGCCGCGTATCCAGCACGGTGCCCGCACCAATTAACGCCTTGTCCCCGAGGACACCCATCATAGCTTCGATACTGCGAAGGGGTTCGGGGGAGTTCATCGGAACCTCGAGAATATCGAATCCGGCCTCGACCAGCGCCGTTCCGACCTCGACTGCCCGCTCCGGTTCCAGCCCGCGCAGGATCGCAACAAGTGGCAATTTGCCTTCGAGCCGTTGATCCATGAGATGGTGTTCCTGTTGTTTGCGGGTGTGGGAGCAGCGGAGTAGCCGACCGCGGGCTCGGTATAGCTTCGATTGCCGGTCAGGCGACCTACATTTTTGATCGGAAGAATCGTCCGGGGCCTCTCTTCCCGATCTTTCCGCTGCAACTCTGCCGATTTTGAAGCAAAGAGACTTGCCGACTAGCGATTGCCATGGTGCAAGTGCCGTCAAACAGGGAGCCAGGCTTGGTATGACAAAAATTGGAAAAAACGGCCCCGCCAGGATTGTGTGCTTCGGCGAAATTCTGTTCCGACTTGCCTCGCATTCGCCCAAGCTGTTGTTCCAGGACATGCAGTTGGAAGCCAGTGTCTGCGGGGCAGAGGCCAATGTCTCGGTCGGCCTTGCCGGGTTCGGGCACGCCTGCCGGATCGTTTCCGCGCTTCCTGCAAATCAGTTAGGCGTGGCTGCGCGGACCACCATCGAAGCATTCGGACCAGAAGTTGCCGGGCCGACAAGTGGCAGTTCACGGATGGGGCTGTTTTTCCTCCAGCCCGGCGCCATGGCGCGTCCCGCCAGCGTTATCTATGACCGTGCAGGCTCCGCTTTTGCCAATGCCGATCCTTCGGAATATGACTGGGATAGCTTGCTGGCCGGAGCGGAGTGGCTGTTCGTCAGCGGTATCACGGCGGCCTTGGGGGACATGGCGCTTGCGGCCCTGCGTCATGCGATGGGCACAGCGCGCGACGCGGGCGTGAAGATTGCTTTCGACACCAATTTCAGGCCGACCTTGTGGCAAGGCCGAGAAGCGCTGGCCGCGCAGGTGTTGCGAGAACTATCCTGCGAGGCCGACCTGCTGTTCGCGGGCCGGCGCGCAACCGCAATGATGGCGGGTGGGACATTTGATCACGCCGACCCGGCAGACGGCTTCCATGCCGCGGCAGAGACCATGTTCGCGCTCTCACCGCATCTGAAACACATGACCGCAACCCGCAGGCACGTGTATTCCACCGACCGCCACGATCTGACCGGCCTTCTGGCCGACCGCGAAGGCATTTCAGTTTCGAAGACCTTGGCGCTCGAGCAGATTGTCGACCGGGTGGGAACCGGCGATGCCTTCGCGGCAGGGGTCCTACACGGGTTTCTTGAGGGCAAGTCCCGCGATGAAACCATCAACTTTGCCGCCGCCAGTGCCCAATGGGCCCATTCGGTGCCGGGAGATTTCCTGCGAGCAACGGTGGCCGATATCGAAGACCTGAGCCGCGGCGGCAGTGATGTGAAACGCTGATTTTGTCGGTCACGCGCCCGGAGGGGCACCCTTGTCCTGATCGTCCGGCAAGGCGAGCGGCGTCGCTGCACAAATGGTACGCAGCGCCTGCTTCAGGCCTTCCTCAACGGTCGGATGATAAAACGGCATCTTGAGCATCTCTGTCGCTGTATGGCCCTGCTGGATTGCCCAGGCCAGCATGTGCGCCAGATGTTCGGTGGCCGGGGTGCACAGATCTGCGCCGATCAATCGTCCGTCAGGTGCCGCAGCGTAGAGGGTTAGCATCCCCTCGTTGGTGCCTTCGACGCGGGCACGGCCCTGATCGCTGTAATCGGCAGTACCGGTTATTACCCCGTCATCTTCCGATCGGCCGATCTGGGCGACCGGCGGCTTTGTGAAGGTCAGGCTAAATGGAATGAAGCGCTCGGCGCGGACCGAAGCCGGGAAGGCTACCGCATTGCGCCCGGCGATGGCGCCATCGTGCGATGCCTCGTGAAGCAGCGGCAGATCGCTTGCGGCATCGCCCGCGAGGAAGATCGAGCTTTCTCCGCAGCGCATCGTTTCCCGGTCATGCAAAGGAACGCCGTGATCATCCAGTTCAAGCCCTGCAGCGGGCAGTTTCAGGCTCTCCAGGTTTGGTGGGCGTCCTGTAGTGACCAGAATATGGTCAAAATCAGCCTCGCCCGCTGAACTGCCGCTCCAGACGATGTGGACCCCGTCGTTATTCGCACTCGCTTCCAGGTCTACACCTAATTTGAGATTTAAATCGTCCTGAATGATCGCCTTGAGCGCAGAATGCACCTTGTCACAGCGGATATTGCCCAATCGGTGACCCCGGTCGAACAGGGTTACATCGACGCCCAGTCGGGCCATGGCCTGTGCCAGTTCCAGACCTACCGACCCGGCGCCAACAACCGCCAGCCTTGCCGGTAGATCTTCCAGTTCGAACACGGTTTCGTTGGTCAGTATCCGCGCGCCCAAATGGACAAATTGGTTGGGTACAAACGGTGCCGATCCGGTCGCGATCACGATGCTGCGCGCCTCTACCAGACGGCCATCGGACAATTCGAGTACCCCGGGCGTTACAAATTTTGCACGGCTCTTGATGCGAATTGACTCGGGAATTTCAGCAATGCTCTCGCGCGTCAGCCGGGCGAACCGATCGCGCTCGTCACGTACGCGCTGCATCACCGCCTTGCCGTCGATCTGGATGTCGGAGACTGTGATTCCGAACATGTCGGCTGAGCGGGCTGCGTGGGCAGCATGGGCTGCCGCAATCAGTAATTTCGACGGCATGCAGCCCACAGTGGCGCAGGTTGTCCCATCATAATTGGGATCGATCAGCAAAGTGGTGGCCCCGTTGGATCGCGCGGCGCGTTCTGCGGCGAGGCCAGCTGTGCCAGCGCCAATCACCGCGACATCGCAGCGCAATTTTTCGGTCATGAAGATACCCTGTAATAAATGATGGCGTTTTGAGAGATGCAGCCCTGCTTTGCGCCGTACGCCGAATAATTGCGCTCAGCCGTATGTCTTGCGGTGCTTTTCCAGTGTTTCCGATGAATGTTCCAATGCGAGTTCGATCGCCTCTGGAAAGGTCTGATCGGTCAGCCTCAGAATACCCTTGTGCGCGGCGCAGATGATTTCAGTGTCCGCCCAATCGCGGGCGAGTTGCCGGGCCCAGCGAACATAATCATCTGCCGCACCTGCACGTTTTTCCAATCCCTCCGCCAGCTTGGGATGAAACCGCAGTTTCGGCCCGGTGCCGAATTTTTCAATCAGCGAAGGCAGGTCGAGATACATCAACGTATCATCGACATGGATGATGCCGCTTTCCCTATGCCGCACGATCACTGAACTGACGTGGATGCTTTCGTTATCGGGAATGAAGTCGACGCCGGCTGGGATCGAAAATTCCAGAATATCTGAAAATTCCTGCTGGGTCGCACTTTCCTCGATCAAGGACGGATCCCACGTCAGATGCGGTGCCTGTTTGTGGTGACGCCGCGTTCCGATCAGCCGTGCATTGGGCAGCATATCATGCACGAATTTGCAATGCACGGTGTGGAACGGATGAACATTCAGCACTGCTTCGATCTGCGAGCCACCGCCGGTCAATGCCAGAAGCTCGTTCTGGTCATCCTGATCCAGTTCGTAGGCATCAAGCAGGATGAATTTTCCGCTGGGTCGCTGAACCAGAGACATGTGCGTGCCGATGTTGATCACGTGCGCAATTTTGAAATCGCCACGTATGTTCCAGAAATTGTCAGCCAGATGTTCGATTGCCGGGCTCCTCAAAAAGATTAAGCAGATTGCTCTAAAAAGGTCCGAGCGCCCCTTCTGTTCCTGATAATTCCGGCTGCTCGTGCTGATCTCGGACCTGAACCGAATCTCGTGCGTTCAAATCGTAGAAGGATAAAGCATGCCCTTATCGATCAATAAGCAGTCATATTCCCTGCCGGCCGACCCACGGGTCAGTTTGCTCGATTTCATACGTGGACAAGCGGCGTTGACGGGCACCAAAAAGGGCTGCGACCATGGCCAATGCGGCGCGTGCACAGTGCTGGTCAATGGCGTGCGGATCAACAGTTGCCTGACCTTGGCAGTTATGCACGATGGGGACGAAATTACCACAATCGAGGGGCTGGGCAGCGTCGATGATCCGTCTGACCTGCAGCGCGCCTTTGTCGAACATGACGGCTATCAATGCGGTTATTGTACTCCGGGCCAGATATGTTCGGCCACGGCGATGCTGGAAGAGATCAAGGCTGGCTGGCCCAGTGATGCCACCGGCGACATCAATGAAAAGCCCGCCTTGACTGACGAGGAAATCCGCGAGCGGATGAGCGGCAACCTGTGCCGGTGCGGTGCCTATCCGAACATTGTCGCCGCCATACGCGAAGTTGCGGAGGCAGAGCTATGAGGCCGTTTGATTACCAGCGCGCGCAACGCCTGGAACATGCCGGCCAACTGGTTCGGAATGCAGAAACGATGGTGATTGCGGGCGGTACGAACTTGCTCGACCTGATGAAGCTGCAGGTGGAAACTCCTGCCACGCTGGTCGACGTAAAAAATCTTCCGCTGAACGCCGTATCCGATGAAGGTGGCGGGCTGCGGATCGGCGCCCTGGCCACGAATACGCACACCGCAGCTGACGCCAATGTCCGAGCCAATTACCCGGTTCTTGCCCGGGCAATCCTGGCGGGCGCAACCCAGCAATTGCGTAACAAGGCGACTACGGGCGGCAATTTGTGTCAACGTACGCGCTGCTATTACTTCACCAATATCGACCAGCCATGCAACAAACGCGAACCCGGGTCCGGTTGCGGCGCGATAGCCGGAATCGCACGCCTGCACGCTGTGCTTGGCACGAGTGATCAATGCATCGCCACCTATCCTGGCGACATGGCTGTAGCGATGGCGGCGCTGGATGCTGTGGTCGAAATTGCCGGAAGTGATGGTGCATTGCGAACAGTGCCTGTGCGGGAATTTCACCGCCTGCCGGGCGATACTCCACAAAAGGACAATGTGCTTGAGGATGGCGAGATAATTACTGCTGTTCTGTTGCCGCCGCCAGTTCCGGGCAAACAGATATACCGCAAGGTGCGCGAACGATCATCCTACGCCTTTGCAATGTGCTCGGTTGCGGCGATCGTCGATATGAAAAATGGCACCATTACACGTGCCGATCTCGCTTTTGGCGGCCTCGCCCACAAACCGTGGCACGATCCGCGGATTGGTGAATTGCTGGTCGGCGCCCAGCCTTCGCTGAAATTGTTCGACCGGGCGGCCGATCTCCTGCTGGAAGATGCCCAAGGCTACGGCGAGAATGACTACAAGATTCCACTGGCACGGCGGACCCTTGCGGCGGCCATGTGCGATGCAACGGGGCTGACGGCATGACCGCACATTTCAAACATGACAAACCCGACACGCGCAATGTGCTCGATCACACGGTTCAGGGCATCATCGGCGAGCCGCTGACTCGGCCCGAAGGTATCCTGAAGGTTACTGGCACAGCGACATATTCGGCCGAATATGAAGTCGGCGAATGCCTTGAAGGCGTGTTGGTTACAGCGCCCTTTGCCAAGGGGCAGGTTACCTCGATCGACGAAAGCTCGGTTACTGGAATGCCTGGTGTCATCAAGGTCATCACCGACCGGCGGCTGGCTGCGCGCGCGGCGCAGGGCACGGCAAATGAGGCCCCCAAACAGGATGTCTGCGATGTCCATTACTGGGGTCAGCCCATCGCGCTAATGGTGGCCGAAACCTTTGAACAGGCGCGCGATGCCGCGAAACATCTCAAGTTCTACTTCACTGCTGAAGAAGCAGCTTTCAATCCGTCTGCGGTGGAAACCGAAACGAAGGGGGGAGCGACCAAACAAGGCGATCTCGCCCATGCGATGAAAGAGGCGCACAGCAGCGTTGACCTGAACTACACTACAGAAGGCCATGCCAGCGCAGCAATGGAGCCGCATGCTTCCATTGCGCAATGGGACGGGGAGACGCTGACGGTCCATGCCTCGCTGCAAATGCTGAATTACAACATCACAGAACTGGCCGATGCAATGGGCCTGGAAGAAAGCAAGGTTCGCCTGCTCTCTCCCTTCGTCGGCGGCGGATTTGGTTCGAAACTGGGCGTGAGCCAAGACGTGATTGCTGCGTCGGTTGCAGCAATGGAGCTCGGCCGGCCCGTGCGCGTCGTGATGAGCCGTCAGCAGGTGTTCCAGGCGATCATGCGCCGGTCCGAAACCACCCAGCGACTGAGACTGGCAGTGGATGCCGAGGGGCAACTGACAGGTTTCGGGCATGAAGCGCTCGTCTCCAACCTTCCTGGCGAAGATTTTGCCGAGCCAGTCACGCAGTCTAGCGCATTTCTCTACGGCGGGGAGAACCGGCTGCTGCAGATCGAAGTGGCACGGATCAACCGCATGACCGCCGGATCGGTACGTGCGCCCGGCGAAGCTGTCGGGATGCCGACACTCGAAGCGGCCATGGACGAACTGGCCGAAAAGGCCGGGATTGATCCGGTCGAATTTCGTCTGCGCAATATCCCGGACGTCCATCCATCCGAAGGTACGCCGTTCAGTTCACGCAAGCTGGCCGAATGCCTCGAGCAGGGCGCATCTCAATTTGGGTGGGACAAAGGCCCGCGCACTCCGCGGACCCGGCGCGAGGGTGAATGGTGGATCGGCACTGGTGTCGCGTCCGCCGCGCGCGTCCATAACGTCGGCGAGGCGAAGGCGCGGGTCACCCTGCAGGCCGATGGTACTGCACTCGTCCAGACCGACATGACTGATATCGGCACCGGAACCTATGCCATCCTCGGGCAAATCGCCGGCGAAATGCTGGGCATGAACCGCGACGATGTCCTGGTCGAATTGGGCGATACCCGTCTTCCCCGCGGGCCGGGGTCCGGCGGAAGCTGGGGCGCGGCATCATCGGGGTCGGCAGTTTTCATCGCTTGCGAAGCCATTTGCGAGGAAATCGCATCGCTGCTGGACACGCAGAAGGATGGCCTGACCCTGAAAGACGGAACGGCATCGTGGAATGGCCAGACGCGGCCTCTGAAAGATATTCTGGGCGGCCGGCCCATTGCGAAACTCGGCCATTACGAGCCGGGCGATATCGAGGACGACTACGCCGCTTCGAGTTACGGCGCATTTTTCGTGGAAGTCGCGGTCAATGACTGGACCGGCGAGACCCGGGTGCGGCGCATGACGGGCGCGTTCGGCATTGGTCGCGTTTTGAACGCCAGGACCGCGCGTTCGCAATGTCTCGGCGGAATGGTCTGGTGCATCGGTAGCGCTCTGACCGAGAGCCGGCTGTTCGACCCCACTGACGGGCATCTGGTCAATTGCGACCTGGCCGAATATCACGTGCCGGTGCACCGCGATGTGCCTGATATGGACGTGATCCTGGTCCATGAACGCGACGGGGCAGCGAGTCCCATTCAAGCCAAGGG